>DAISIZ010000010.1:13103-26470 GCA_036821745.1 Aurantibacter sp.
TTTTTAGTGTGCGTTCTAAAAGTTGAAATAATTTATAAATCGCAATGTCTTTATTTCGTTTTTGGCTTCTAGTATCTTGACAAGTAACAATTATAGTGTTGTCTTTGGTGATCTTGTGCGCCAATTTTAAAATAATGGTGCTTTTTTGCTTTTCAGATAAGCCTAAAGTATGTTCTATATTAAAATGAATTTCAACTTTAGTAGATACTTTATTAATGTGTTGTCCGCCAGAACCAGAACTTCTAACCGCTTTAAAAACACAAGATTTTAATATGGCTTTACGATTAAGCATTACACTTGGTGAGACGATTTTAAAAGGTCGTTAACCGTTTTAACAGGATTAAAAGTAACCAAAGGTACTTCAACAAAAATAGTATTCCAATTAGCCATACTACCATTCCATAGTCCAGGTAATTCTAAGGCTTTTATGACTTTTCCAAATCGGGTTTTATTAGTGATAAATCCAGTTGAAGGATCTAAATAATCTTGCAGATTAAAATTTTCACCTTTGTAATTTTTTATGCTACAAACCACATCTACAGGATTAAAATGTGTCGCTTTATTAACGCTATTTTGTTGTAAACTGTCTTGAAGGTTTATTTGAGCGCTTTCTACTATTTGTAAGCTTTTAGAACCATCTTTTTCATTAACCCAAAATGGTCCTCCGCCAGGTTCGCCTTCATTTTTTACCATACCACAAACACGAATAGGGCGGTTTAGTTTTTCAATAAGGGTTTCAATTTTACTTGCTTTAGAAAATTTGTTAAATTGTGTAGGAAGATTAACGTTTAGTTCGCTTTCTAAAAATTGTATAATTTCAGTTAGTTCGCTTTTAGAAATTTCACTAGATTCAATTTGAGTTAAATACTTAAAGCATTTCGCTTGCTTTTCAATAAGTAAACCAGCGAGTTCTTTTTTATGATTAGCAATCGCTTTTTCATTTCTAGATACTACAACATTATCTATGTTTTTTATAAAAATAACATCTGCATTTAATTCATTTAAATTATGTAATAATGCGCCATGACCTGAAGGTCTAAAATGCAATTTGTTATTTTCGTCTCTAAATGGTTCCTGCTTGTCATTTACCGCAATAGTATCTGTTTTTTCTTCTTGATAAGAAAATGAAATATCAAAACTAGTTCGCGTTTTGTCTTCTACAATATTCTGAATAGATTTAAATTCTTCAGTAAATTGATTTTTATGTTTTTCAGATATCGTAAAGTGTAATCGCGCTTTGTTATTTGAAGAGGCATATAAAGCAGCTTCAAATAAATGTTCTTCAAATGCTGTAGCTACGTGGTCTTTATACTTGTGAAACGGTAAAAGCCCTTTTGGGAAAGCGCCAAAATTTAATAGCTTTTCCTCTAACATTGTTTTTATAAAAGTAACTACTTTTTCTTCTTCAGTTAAGCTGTAATAGTCTGTTTTTATTGAAATTTTACGAATCACCTGATTGTAAAATGGTAATTTTTCAAAACCTACTAAAAAAACTTGAAGCTGATTGGCTTTTTGTTTGTTTACATAAGCATTTAAACGTTCTTTTTTAACATCGTAGGTTTCTAAGAAATTAAACAAGAATTTAAACATTCGTGTTGCTGCACCAGAAGCTGGCGTAAATTTTAATAAGTCTAATTGGTCTTTTTTAGAATCGAACAACGAGATGTAACGACTGGATGCTTTGTCGTCTAAAATGGTTATGCCATTGTTTACAGTAGCAGCATTAGCTAGACTAATAAAAGGTAAACCATTTTTAAAGGTGTTAATTTGGGCTATAACTTGAGATTCGGTTAAGCCTTTATCTTTTATTTGGTCTATGTCTTGCTGACTAAAGTTCACGTTGGTTTAATTTTTTATCTATAATTTGTTTTGCTTGGGCAAAACGGCTGCTAAAACTACCAAATAATTCACAAAAATCAGCTTTTTTTTGCCCTAAAACCGATTTGAATATATTATAATGTTCGTTTCTATGGTTTGGTAAGTCTCTAATTCCGTCGTTTAACCAAGGTGTTTTTACTTCTGGTAGTAAATACAAATCGTAAATTCTTTGGCTTAAAAGCGTCTCTAATTCAGGTTCTGTCTTGTTGTAATACAGTTGTGCATATACTTTTGTTTCTAACAAATTAGTGTCAAAAAACACTAAACGCTTTGCTTTAGTTATAGCTTTATTCTCAAGTTCTAATTGTCCTTTGGCAATAGGTAAAATAGTGGTTTCATCTAGAACGTTATGTTCTTTGGCATATTGTCTAGAGAATTCTTGCGCATATGTTGTGTTGTAGTGCTTTGCTAAAGCCTCACATAAGGTTGTTTTACCTGTGTTTTGTGGACCAAAAAGAACTACTTTTAATATGTTAGGATAAAAAGGCACGTTTTAAAAATGTGGTTTATAATCGTGACGATTGGATTTTACAATTTTCATATATAACAACCCTTTTTCTATAAGCTCAAAGGCTTCTTTTATTTCAGTAGTTAATACACGCATAACCGTATCATAATCCCCATAAACTTGTGTGCTTAAGGGGTTTTCTAAAACGGTTAATTCTGAAGCTCTTAGTTTTTTAATAAAGTGAATAATGCTTGGCTCAAAATCGTTTTGCAAAGGTGTTAAGGTTAACTCTACTGATATATTCATAATTTTTTAAGTTGAATTATTTTAATAGTTCTTTATAAAACTCAAGGTTGTTTTCAAATGCTGTACCAATAACAACCAAGTCTGCACCTGCATTATAGGCATTAGTCATTGCTTTTTTTGTACGAATACCACCACCAACAATTAATGGTATGCTTAAGCGTTGTTTGGTTTGCGAGATAATGTTTTCCGAAATCGGGTATTCGGCACCGCTACCAGCTTCTAAGTAAATAAGTTGCATGCCTAAATATTGTCCAGCTTTAGCGGTTGTAGTTATAGCGTCAATATTTTTTAAAGGCGTTGTTTGCGTTACTTTTTGTACGGTTGTGGCTTTGCCGCTTTCAACTAAAATATAGCCTGTTGGAATAATTTCTAGATTGCTTTCTTCTAATTGTTGTACACTTTTAACGTGTTGTTCTATTAGGAAATTAGCATTGCGTCCTGAAAGTAAAGATAGGTACAAAATAGCATTAGCATTTTTACTGACTTGACTGACATCGCCAGGAAATAAAACAAGCGGCAAACTAGTATGTTTTTTTAAGTGATTCACTAATGTTTGAGTCGCATTGGCTTCAACGGTGCTGCCTCCAATAAAAATATGCGTCGCTATCGTTTTATGAATTTTCTCTAAAAACGATGTTGTATGCTCAATACTAAACTTGTCAGGATCTATTAAAACTGCTAACAATTTGTCTTCTTTAACGAGTGCTGTTTTTATATCGTTTAAAATGGTACTCATGATTCAATAGTATAAGTACAGGTAAAACCTTCAAATTCTAAAAAATGACTTACATAGCGTTTTTTTAAACCTTTGTAATCAATCCAAGCAATTGTGGTAGTGTCCTTAATATTAAAAGGAATTACTATAAAATGTGCCTTGAATAACATTCCTGGCGTTGCAAAAAGTTTGTATAAGGATTCTTTTATACCCCAAATGACAGTTAGTTTATTGATGTAATCTTCGGCTAAAGGATTTAAATATTGAAATTCATAATCAATAAATTTCTTAGCTATAATAGCAATTTTATCGCGTTGTTTTTCAATATCAATACCAATTTTATGGTCGCTAACAATCACTGCCGAAAACGTAAACGAATGCGTAATAGAAATTTCTTTGCCATCTTTTAGATGTGGTTTTCCATTTTGGTCGTAAAACAAATCAAAATCAGTATAACCAAAAGCTTTTAATAAATGTCTAACACTTAAAAAACCACGTTGGTGCAGTTCACTTTTCATGCCGTTAACACGAGTCTCACTTTCAGGTCTTAAACTTATTGGCGCTATTAAGTCTTGGTAAGATTCTTCAATCTTCCAGACTTTAACAGTAGTTTGTGAGTTTACGGAAATGGATTTGTAAAGTGGCATTTAATAAATTGAAATGTATTGGTTATCTTTGCAGCGCCTAAGGCGAAAGTAACATAATAGAAGCTAAGTTAGTAATTACTTATTAAAGCTATTGGTTACCGATAATAAAACTTGAAAAAAAATATGAGCACAAAAACAGTAGCTTACGTACCTAATAAGGTAAAGGATATGTCTTTAGCGGCATGGGGAAGAAAGGAAATATTATTAGCTGAAGCAGAAATGCCAGGTTTAATGAGTTTACGTGAAGAGTATAAAAACGAGCAACCATTAAAAGGTGCGCGTATTGCTGGATGTTTACACATGACGATTCAAACCGCTGTGTTAATTGAAACATTACAAGCTTTAGGAGCAGAAGTAACTTGGAGTTCTTGTAATATTTTTTCTACTCAAGATCAAGCTGCAGCAGCAATTGCCGATGCAGGTACAGCAGTGTACGCTTGGAAGGATATGACTGAAGAAGAGTTTGACTGGTGTATTGAGCAAACCTTATTTTTTGGTGAAGACAGACAACCATTAAACATGATTTTAGATGATGGTGGTGATTTAACTAATATGGTTTTAGATCGTTACCCAGAATTATCAGCTGGAATTAAAGGTTTATCTGAAGAAACAACAACAGGAGTTCATAGATTATACGAGCGTGTTAAAAATGGTACATTAACAATGCCAGCTATTAACGTAAACGACTCGGTAACGAAGTCTAAATTTGATAACAAATACGGTTGTAAAGAAAGTGCAGTAGATGCTATTCGTCGTGCAACTGACATTATGTTAGCTGGAAAACGTGTAACAGTTTGTGGTTATGGTGATGTTGGTAAAGGAACTGCCGCTTCTTTTAAAGGTGCTGGAAGTATTGTTACAGTAACTGAAATTGATCCAATTTGTGCGTTACAAGCTGCAATGGACGGTTTTGAAGTGAAGAAATTAGAAACAGTTGTAGGTAATTCTGATATTGTTATTACAACTACTGGAAACAAAGATATTGTGCGTAGCGAGCATTTTGAAGCTATGAAAGACAAGACTATTGTTTGTAACATTGGTCACTTTGATAATGAAATTCAAATGGGTTGGTTAAATGATAACTTTGGAGATTCTAAAGATACTATTAAGCCACAAGTTGATAAGTATACAGTGAATGGTAAGGAAATTATCATTTTAGCTGAAGGACGTTTAGTGAACTTAGGTTGTGCTACAGGTCACCCAAGTTTTGTAATGAGTAACTCGTTTACTAACCAAACTTTAGCACAAATAGAGCTTTGGAAAAACAGTGCAAACTACAAAAACGATGTGTATATGTTACCTAAGCAATTAGATGAAAAAGTAGCAAAATTACACTTAAAGAAAATTGGTGTTGAATTAACAGAACTTAAAGAAGATCAAGCTTCTTATATTGGTGTAACTGTTGAAGGACCTTACAAACCAGAACATTACAGATACTAGAAAAAAATCGCTGGCGCTTTAAGAAAATAGACCGCTTCGCTTTTAGATATTAGAAGAAATCCCAAGCCTATGGTTTGGGATTTTTTTTGTTTAAAATTAATATTGAAACGTGTTGAGGTTATTAGAGCAATTATAAAACTCGCAAGTGATTTAGTATTCTAGTGTTTTTAGATTTATAAAATGAAGAAAGCCCAATTTGAACATGTCAAATTGGGCTTTGTGTAAAAAATTAGTTAACCAACCAAAAACTAATTTTTTTCTCTCACATATGTTAAGTCGTGCACTTGTTTTATAACTTTCATAATTATTCAATTATTTTTGCCCAATTTTTATTAGCATCATTAACTAATTTATTTGGGTTTTCTTTTTTCCAGGCTTTTAAGGTGTTAGCAAAAACAGTTTTATAAAATAAATATAGTTTTCCGTCTCTAACTTCAAAAGCATCTGGGTTAATATCTACTTTCTCACCTTTAAGAGCTATGGCATAAGCACAATAACCACCATATTGAGGCATATATTTTTCAGGATTCTGTTTAAATGTTTTTAAATGATCTTCATTTGTGAATTTATAAGTAGCATTATTATAGGTGTAGCTGTAGGTTTTTAATCCTTTTTCTGCTTTATTGTTAAAATAAGAGACTACGTCATAACCTTTGGCTATAACTCCATTTTTTAAATTCTGATTGTCTCTTTGTGCGAAAGACACAAAAAAACTCATACTTAATATTAATACTAAAAGTTGTTTCATACCAACTGAGTCGTAAGCATATATAAACCTTACAGGTTTGTCCTATAAAGCCATTAAGTTACAACCGCGAATATCGCTGGCGTCAAAACGACCAACCACTTCAAAGTCGCCGTTATCGTGTGCTTTTCCTAAGTCTTGTGTGGCAATAAAACTACAAGAGTTTACATTGGCTAAATCAATAATGTTTAGTCCGCCAGTTTTTTTGCCTTTTGTAATGGTTAAAGCATCTTCGGGATCGCGAGTTAAGACTTTCATCCAGTTTGGACATTTAAAAATACCAAGACCGTCAGAATAAGCTTGACTTAATAACTCAGTCATTCCGTATTCACTATGTATGGTTTTTACTCCAAAACCTGTAGTTAGAACGTGGTGTAATTCTTCGCGAACTAATTCTTTGCGCATACCTTTCATACCACCAGTTTCCATAATAATGGTATGTTTTAGCTTAAAATTTTGTTTCTCGATTAAATTTAATAAAGCAAAAGTAACGCCTATTAAAAGTGTTTTTTGTCCAATAGATTCTAAATGCTTCAATTGTTCTATTAACGCATCGTATTGATTTAAATAAAAGCCACTATGCGTGTTGTTAGATTTTTCAATCAAATCATTAGCCATATAAACTAAAGACGAGTCTTCGCGCTCTAAATAGTTAGGTAGTAATGCTAAAACCGCATAATCTTCAATGTTTCCATAAAAATGATTAAATGCTTTAAGGTAACTTTCTTCATAAATTGAAATATTGGTGACTAAATGCTTACTCGTTATGCTTCCTGTGGTACCGCTACTGGTAAAAGTAGCTTCAATAGGATTTTTACACGCTAAAACCTCGTGAGATTTAAAAAACTGAATCGGTAAAAATGGAATATCTTCAATACTCTTAACATCGCTTGGATTCACATACAGTAAATCGCAAAATGAGCGATAGATTCTATTGTTTTCAAATTGAAACTTAAAGACCTTTAAGGCTGTGGCTTTAAAGTCTTCTTCAGTGTTGATAGAAAATATTTGGTCAGTTAGGCTCATTTCAAAAAGTAAAATACAAAACTACTGAAAATAAAAAAGCTTGTCTAATTTAAAATCAGACAAGCTTTAAGAATTAGAAGTAATTTAAAATTACTTTGTATTTGGTGCTCCAGCTAAAATTTCATCATTTGCATTGTCAGCAAACTGTTCGAAATTATCTTTAAATGCTTGAGCTAATTTGTAAGCTGTTTCGTAGTAACCTTCGTCATTATTCCAAGTTTGTCTTGGACTTAAAACTTCTGTTGGTACATTTGGACATGTACGTGGTTGTTCTACATTAAAAACTGAGTGTAAATCGTAGTTACCTTTGTTCGCTTCTTCTAAAGAACCGTCCATAGCAGCTGTAATCATTGCTCTTGTGTATTTTAATTTCATACGACTTCCAACACCGTAAGGTCCACCAGTCCAACCGGTGTTAACTAACCATACAGTAACACCAGCTTCTTGCATTTTTTTGCTTAACATCTCAGCATATTTTGTTGGATGTAACGGCATAAATGGCGCTCCGTAACATGCCGAAAAACTTGTTACAGGCTCAGTAATACCAGCTTCTGTTCCAGCAACTTTAGCTGTATATCCAGAGATAAAGTGGTAAGCCGCTTGACCTGGAGTTAATTTAGAAATTGGAGGCAGTACACCAAAAGCATCAGCAGTTAAAAAGAAGATGTTTTTTGGGTTAGAACCTATACTTGGTTGTTGTATGTTGTCAATATGGTAAATTGGGTAACTTACACGTGTGTTTTGTGTAATAGTAGTGTTTTCAAAATCTACTTCGCCTTTATCATTCATTACAATGTTTTCAAGAATTGCTCCTCTTTTAATTGCTTTGAAAATATCCGGCTCTTTTTCTTCAGTTAAGTCAATTACTTTAGCGTAACAACCACCTTCAAAATTGAAAACTGTGTTTTCGTTAGTCCATCCGTGCTCATCATCACCAATTAACTTACGTTCTGGATCTGCAGATAAAGTTGTTTTTCCTGTTCCTGATAATCCGAAGAAAATAGAAGTATCTCCATCTTTACCAACGTTTGCACTACAGTGCATTGGTAAAGTATTTTTAAATACAGGTAAGATAAAGTTTAATGCAGAGAAAATACCTTTCTTAATTTCACCAGTATAACCAGTTCCACCAATTAAAGCAATTTTACGTGTAAAATCTAAAACTGCAAAGTTGTGTTGACGTGTTCCGTCTACAGCAGGATCTGCCATAAAACCAGGAGCGTTAACTACAGTCCATTCTGGAGCAAAGTTTTCTAACTCAGCTTCTGTTGGACGTAAAAACATATTGTGTGCAAACATGTTACTCCAAGGGAACTCGTTAATAACACGTATGTTTAATTTATAATCTTCGTCAGCACAAGCGTAGCTATCTCTAACAAAAACTTCTTTAGCAGATAAGTAAGCTGTTACTTTTTCGTAAAGTGCTTGAAACTTATCAACGTCAAATTCAAGGTTTATATTTCCCCACCAAACGCGATCTTTTGTAATCTCGTCTTTTACAATAAAACGATCCATTGGAGAACGTCCTGTAAACTCACCAGTATTAATAGCTAAAGCTCCAGTACTTGACTCTTTACCCATATCTTTTTCAAGAGCGATGTCATGTAACTCGTCTGAAGATAACTGGTAACGTACCGTTGCATCTTTAATTCCGTATTGGTCTAAACTAACCGTTTTGTTGTTTTGTGTATGGTTTACCATAATTTAGTAATGTTGTTTTTAGACTGCGAATTTAATCATTATAATAATACAACGCAGTACTCTTTTTAGTTAAATACGTTTATTTTTAGCTAAACCTACCAATAACAAGCCCCAAGCAATAATTAGAAAAAGCCCGCCAATAGGCGTAATGAAGCCAATAGGTTTAAAATTTATGTTTGTAATTATTTGTGTTGATAAAGCGTAAATAGAAAATGAGAATAAAATAATCCCTACAAGTGTAAAAATGTAGATATAACGTTTGTGTTTTTGGCTTAAATCTTTAAAACAACCCAAGAATAATAAAAATAACGCATGGTACATTTGGTACTTCACGCCAATCTCAAAACTTCGTAAACTTTCTGGCGTTAGACTTTCTTTTAAGCCGTGCGATGCAAAAGCACCAAGAATTATACTAATTAAACCTAAAACGGTTCCTGTTATTAAAATGCGTTTATTCATCCTTTAAGTTTTAATACCACGTGCAATTTCGTACTTTCGTATCCACAAATTTACACAACACAACCCGTTATGCGAAATATTTTAATTATTGGTTCAGGTAAATCTACCTCTTATTTAATTCAATATTTATTAGACAAGTCTGAAACCGAAAACCTACACATCACTGTTGGTGATTTAAACCTTGAGACAGCTCAGAAAATGATTAACAATCATAAAAACGCGACAGCTATTGCTTTAGACGTTTTTAATGATGACTCAAGAACAGAAGCTGTTAAAAAAGCAGATATCGTCATATCTATGTTACCAGCGCGTTTCCACGTCGAAGTCGCTAAAGATTGTGTGACTTACAAGAAGCACATGGTAACAGCATCTTATGTAAGTGACGAAATGGAAGCTTTAGACGAAGATGCTAAAGCCAACGGATTAGTCTTTATGAACGAGATTGGAGTAGATCCTGGTATAGACCATATGAGTGCTATGAAAGTGATTGACGAAATTCACGATAAAGGCGGAAAAATTATTTTATTCGAAAGCTTTACCGGTGGTTTAGTAGCGCCAGAAAGCGATAACAACCTTTGGAACTATAAGTTTACTTGGAATCCAAGAAACGTAGTAGTTGCAGGACAAGGTGGATCGGCAAAATTTTTACAAGAAGGCCAATACAAATACATTCCTTACCAACGTTTATTTAGACGTACCGAATTTTTAGACGTAGAAGGTTACGGACGTTTTGAGGCGTATGCCAACAGAGATTCTTTAAAGTATCAAAACGTTTACGGATTAAAAGACTTAAAAACATTATACCGTGGTACAATGCGTCGTGTAGGGTTTTCAAGAGCTTGGAATATGTTTGTACAGTTAGGTATGACAGATGACAGTTACACGATTGATGATAGTAAGAATATGTCTTACCGTGATTTTGTAAATGCCTTTTTAGCATACAGTCCAACCGATTCTGTAGAACTTAAATTTAGACACGCTTTAAAAATTGACCAAGACGATTTAATCTGGGATAAATTTGTAGAGTTAGACATTTTTAACGGTAACAAACGCGTAGAGTTAGACAAAGCAACGCCAGCACAAATTTTACAGAAAATCTTATTAGACAGCTGGACACTTCAGCCAGAAGATAAAGATATGTTAGTTATGTACCATAAATTTGGTTACGAACTAAACGGTAAAAACTACCAAATAGACTCGTCTATGGTAACTTTAGGCGAAGACCAAACCTTTACCGCAATGGCTAAAACCGTAGGCTTACCAGTCGCTATGGCAACTTTAGCTATATTAAATAAAAAAATTACAACGCCAGGTGTGCAAATTCCAATTACTAAGGAAGTGTATGTACCAATTTTAGAAGAGTTAGAAGACTATGGTGTAAACTTCACCGAAAAAGAAGTACCATATTTTGGATACAGTACTTTAAATCTTTCTAATTAATAGTTGGGCGTTTCTTTTCATATTCCTGTAAGCAAAAACCGCTTACAGGAATATAAAAAGTCAGGCTGTCCATTATATCTTTTTTAATGCCGAATTTATTTTCAGCGTCTCTACCTACAGTTTTCTGTTTTTTTATTAATTTACCTTTTAAATTAAAAGCTTAAAAAAGGATGCCATTTCCATCCTTAACGCAAAACAGAACGCCACATGAAAAACGTTAACAATAAAATTGTAATAGATGGTATCGATAAAAAAATGCTTCGCGCATTAATGCAAGATGCCAGAACACCAATATTAGAAATTGCACGTCAAGTTGGTATTTCTGGAGCTGCCATTCACCAACGCTTACGAAAATTAGAAAAGTCAGGTTTAATAGCAGGCTCTAAATTTGTTATAGACCCAAAAGTATTAGGTTACACCACAATGGCATTTATTGGCGTGTATTTAGATAAAGCCATAAGTAATCCAGAAGCTGTAAGACAGCTTAAAAAAATCCCCGAAGTTATAGAGTGTCATTACACCACAGGAAATTGGAGTATTTTTATAAAAATACTATGCCAAGATAATGAGCATTTAATGCATTTATTAAATAACGACATTCAAACCATAAAAGGCGTTTCAAGAACCGAAACCTTTATTTCTTTAGACCAGCAAATAGAACGACAGATTAAGATTTAAGTTTTTTGTTTGTCGGCACTAGTTGCAAACTAGTGCTAGCGAAAGAAAACTGGAACTAGCGATTAAAAAAAATGACTACCCTTAGACCTATAGAAAAAAGAATAATAGATATTATCATTGAGTTTGATTCTAAAGAGAACGAATTGATAAATTTGACCTCGATTTATTAAAAGAACACCCTTTTGGAAAATTGCTCAAACGACAAAATGATTTATGGAAAGGGTTTTTACCTGATAACTGGAGTTATCACTTTCATGGAAGTGATTGTAAGTTTGAAAATGGTAGTACAAATCAAATTTTAGAAGTAAGAGTTAATCAAGGAAAAAATTATGGTATTTTAAATGCTTCAACTTTATTATGGTTTATCGAAACCACTAATGAATATAAGGTTGTTTACCAAAGAATTAAAGGAAATGACATTTTGACTGAATGCTTGATTCTTTTAGAATAGGAAAATTTTATAATTGATATTGGAGAATTCGGATACAAATCATTTATTCTTAATAAGAAACGTTTTTAGTAATTACTAGCGCTAGCGAGACGAGTTCATTATGAAAAAAAATACTTTCAAAATTTTAATTATACTATAGCTTTTAAATAAAATGAATAACTCAATGAAAAAACTATTAATTGTACTATTACTAATTTCTGGAGTTAATAATAGTAATGCTCAAGATAATACATTATTTGAAGCTGAAGGAAATTTAGAATCGCCTAATCCGTGTGGCTGCGTTGAATTGACCGAAATAACCAATAAACACAATCCTGCAGATATATTAAATGGTATGGGAAAATGTATTGAGTTACAAAAGTTTGAAAAAGCAGCAAAACTTTTTGCTATTGCTGGAGTCTATGGGAAATATGATACCTACCGAGTAAAAGACCGAACTGCGCATCAGGCATTATTAGTTTTGCAACAAAATATTATATTAAAATTTGGAGACGATGATAAGAAAAAAATGATGTCTAGTCTTCAAGTGTTACTTGAAAAAGGGTCTCATAATTTAAGTGCTGTTTGTCAATCTATTCAAGAAGTTGGGGTTCCAGAATATATCCCAAAGTATATGATTCAACACGGTATGCAAGCATTTATAAATAAGGAAGACAAAGGTATAGTTGAAGATTTTGACAGTAAAGCATCTTGGAGTTTAGCTTTGGAAAGTTATTTACATTGTGGAGAGTGAAAATTTATCTAGTCTTTTAATCTCCCGCTAGCGCTAGTTTGTAACTAGTGCCAACACGACTAAAAATAGAAGTTACAATGTCACACTGAGCGCAGTCGAAGTGCATCATAACTAAAATCAGAATTGGAATTATCAAATTTTAAGCATTTCATTAATTTTATAACCAAGTTGAATAAATAACAACAGCTCAAAAATTTGTAGAAAAATTACTAGAAGAATAATTTTTAAAGTTTGCTTTGTTCTGAATAGAATGTTAGTAATTATTTGAATAAATCCAATAAAAATGTTTCCTACAATAATTGCAATATCTCCACCTGATTTGCTTTTAAATGAATAAAAAACAATTACAAAGAGAAATATAGATACTAATAAATTTAAGATTAATAGTTTGTTTTGTTTGTTCATAAATTAAGACTCTTTTAATAAATTATTACCAATTTAAGACTTACACCATAATACGCTAGCGCTAGTTTGCAACTAGTGCCGTCAAACCTACATAACTAAAAACTAAACCTAACCTCAAAAATCACTATACAACATCACAACTCGCGTTAGTGATAGCAGTGGCATCCTTTTTTGCGAATGAAAAAGACAACCTTTATAGAGATTCTGAAACCTTTAGGTAAATATAGATCCCAAACTAAATTTGGGACTGCTTCGCAGAAAAGATATAACGGATAGCACGACCTTTAGGTAACGC
>DAISIZ010000011.1:0-8449 GCA_036821745.1 Aurantibacter sp.
AAAAAATACATAGTAAAGCATTTTAAAAAAGCACTTTGGTTTGGATTAATAATAGGAATCTCTATAAACTTATCGGGTGTTATAGTGAATTGTTTTCTTGATAATCGTGAGAAAGCTATTGTTTATTTCAAGTATATTGGACCTATATCTTTGCTGTTATTTATTTTCCCATGTTTTCTATCTGCGTATTTTTATGAAAAGTTTATTGTAAAGGTTTCTAAGAAAAACATTTTAAATGCGTTACGGTTATCCTGTGCATGGTCTTTTGTAATTCAAGCTGGAGTTGTATTTGCATTTAT
Source organism: Aurantibacter sp. (assembly GCA_036821745.1). Lineage (GTDB taxonomy): Bacteria > Bacteroidota > Bacteroidia > Flavobacteriales > Flavobacteriaceae > Aurantibacter. Next base: position 300 of record DAISIZ010000011.1, read on the forward strand.
GTATTTTAAAAAAGTTTCATATCATATTTTAATTCCTGTCTTTAATGGTGTAATTGCTATGATTGTGGCTTTAGGAAGTTTTTTTATTTATTATTTAATTCAAAATAAACCTAAAAATATAGTTAACCGAGCGACATTTGTGCACTCAAAAAAAGCGATCTTTTTAATTACCATAATCTTATCTTTATTTTTTGTTTTACTCTTAGCTAGTACTGGTAGTACAATTATTAAAGGCGTGTATTTGTTTTTAGCCTTATTTATCAAATCTATTATTGCTAGTTTTATTGTAGCTGAACTATTTCAATATATCTACGCGACTAAAAATGGAGTATTAAGGAAACTGTTAATCATCCTTACTTATATGGTAGTTATAATTGCATTCACACTTAATTATAGCGAGTTTTCATTGTATCAAGATTCTAATTATTTAAGGAGAAGCGTATTTTCTATGCTTACACTTCGGACCTTATTTTTTAGTGTTATGTTTAGTTATTCATTCCTATTTTATATTCAGTATAAATAAAATGGATAAAGAATATTTAACTCAATTGTCACTAAATGCGTCTTTAAAATACAACCAATTAAAATCACAAATCAGTCCACATTTTTTGTTTAATAATTTAAGCGTGTTAACAGGTTTAATATAAGAAAGTCCTAAAAAAGCCATCCAATTTTCTAATGATTTAACTAGTATTTACAGATATTTATTAGAGCAAGAACAAAAAGAAGTGGTGACTTTAAATGAAGAATTACAATTTGCTAAAAATTATTTAAACTTACTTCAAAATAGGTTTGAAGGCGCTTTAGTCGTAAATAACGAGGTTGGTGATACTTCAAAATATATTATCCCTTTGGCTTTGCAACAAGTCTTAGAAAATATCGTGAAACATAATGAAGTTAGCTTAGAGCATAAGGTTGAGATTAGTTTAAAAATTGAAGCAGATTATCTTATTATTTCAAATACGAAAAATGAAAAAATAACGCTTACAGATTCAAATAAAAGTGGTTTAAAAAATATTGAAGCGCGTTATGCGTATTTTACAGAGCAGAAAGTAATTGTTGAAGAAACTGAAAATCAATTCACTATTAAATTACCGTTATTAAATATTGATGCCTAATGAATGTTGTAATTATTGAAGACGAAATTGTTTCCAGCAGAAGATTAGAACGCTTATTGAAGCCTTACAATTTTCAAGTTTTGGCACGTTTAAGTTCTGTAAAGCAATCCGTTGCTTGGTTTAAAGAAAATAATTCACCTGACGTGTTGTTTTTAGATATTCATTTAGCCGATGGTTTATGTTTCGAGATTTTTAATAGAACCACAATTACTTGCCCGATTATATTTACAACAGCTTACAGTGATTATAGTGTGAAAGCATTTGATTATAATAGTTTGTCGTATTTATTAAAACCAATAAATGAAGACGATTTACAAAAAGCAATTAATAAGGCAACAACCGTTCATAATAACTCAAGTGAATTAACCCAATTAAAATCCATTATTGAAAAAGAAAACTTTAAAGTCTACAAAACAGAATTTGCAGTACGATATGGACAAAAAATCAAATTAATTAAAACTTCAGATATTACTTATTTTAAAAGCAAAGACAATATTCGTTATTTAAACTCAAACGGCAAGAATCATATTATAAATGATAATTTATCTCATCTAGACAATCAATTAGATGATAATGTCTTTTTTAAAGTGAATAGACAATACATTATAAATAAAGAACATATTTGAATCTATAAGCTATAAAAACAATAAATACATCGTTAAATTACTTAACCATTTAGACGAACCTATTTCTGTAAGTAGAGAAAAACAAAAAACTTTCAAAAACTGGATCAATAGGTAGCCTATTTCCTACCAAAATCCGCAGGAATTTCTCCCCAAGCTTTCGTTTCCCATTTTACAATGGTTGTGGTGTAGGTATTTGTTTTAAGCCAAGTTTCCGCGCGATCTACTAAATCAAAAACGGGTTTATTTTTAGCATTACGTTCTAACTTGGTATTACATTTCTTTTTTCTTACCCAACTCATCGCAGTTCTAGAATCGGTATAAATAAGGCGTTCGCTTTTATGCTTTTTTAAAAAACTTAAACCATGCACCAAAGCTAAAAACTCACCTATATTGTTTGTTCCTTGAGCAAATGGACCTTGTATAAAAAGTTGTTGTTTACTTTTTGTGTCTACACCACGATATTCCATAATACCAGGATTACCACTCGAAGCGGCATCAACAGAAATAGAATTATAGTTAGGCAGACCTATTTTTTCAAGCTCGGCTTTACTAAGACTACTTTTAGAATCATCTTTTTTACCTACGTAATCAAAATAGTTACCTTTAAAAGCTTCCTCAGCTAATTTTAAAGACGAAAACGATTTGTATTGTGCCCCACTAAAATCTTTAATTAGTTTCTTACACACATTCCAAGACGTAAAAACACCAGTTTTATGTCCTTGCCAAATCACATAATATTTCTTTTTAGACGTTCCCAATGCGCTTTAATTATCTAATAATTTAGCCACTACTTCAGGAAAATGTTTCATTTCCAACACGTGAATTTTAGCAGCTACATCTTCAGCAGTATCTTTAGAATTAACATTACAAGTTGCTTGTTGTATAATAGCACCTTCATCGTAATGTTCGTTTACATAATGAATAGTAATACCCGTTTCAGACTCTTTTTGTTCAACTACAGCTTCGTGCACATTCATTCCATACATACCTTTTCCACCAAATTTTGGTAATAAAGCTGGATGTACATTAATCACCTTATTTTCAAAATGATTTAATATATGTTCAGGGAATTTCCACAAAAAGCCAGCCAACACTATTAAATCCGGATTTTCGTTTTTTAATACATTAAGTACAACATCACTACCAGTAAATGCCTGTCTATTAAAAGACAACGCTGGTGTTTTAATGGTTTTACAGCGATCTAGTACTTTGGCACGAGGATTGTTAGTAACAACAAGAGTAACATTAGCTTGTTCACTGTTTTGAAAAAACTTTATTAAATTTTCAGCGTTAGATCCGCTTCCGGATGCAAAAATCACAATTCGTTTCATATACAGCCAATACGTTAGGTTTACAACACAAAAAAAAGAATAATAATTACATTTAAGACGCTAAAATCAAATTATTTAGAAAAAAGAATTAAATTTAAATGCACATTTTTAAAGTAAATGTGTGTTTTAAATTAAAGTTTTTTATTTTTGCGACTTAATTAAAACTAAAAATTAAACATTATGTCAGACATTGCATCAAGAGTAAAAGCGATAATCGTAGACAAATTAGGAGTTGATGAAAACGAAGTTGTTACAGAAGCAAGCTTCACAAACGACTTAGGAGCAGACTCATTAGATACTGTGGAATTAATCATGGAATTCGAAAAAGAATTCGATATTCAAATTCCAGACGATCAAGCAGAAAACATTGCTACAGTTGGTCAAGCAATTTCTTATATTGAAGCTGCAAAATAATTAGAGATTTATATGGAACTTAAGCGAGTTGTAGTTACAGGACTTGGCGCACTAACGCCTATTGGAAATACCAAAGACGAGTATTGGAATGCCTTACTTGAAGGTAAAAGTGGTGCTGCACCTATAACCTATTTTGACACTGAAAAGTTCAAAACAAAATTCGCTTGCGAACTAAAAAATTTCAACGTGAATGATTTTATACATCGTAAAGAATCACGCAGAATGGATAGGTTTACACAGTACGCAATGGTCGCATCCGATGAGGCTATTGCGGACTCTAACCTTGACTTAGAAAAAATTAACAAACTTAAAGTTGGCGTTATTTGGGGCGCAGGTATTGGAGGCTTAGAAACTTTCCAAAACGAGATGGTAAATTTTTGTGATGGCGATGGCTCACCACGATTTAATCCGTTTTTCATCCCTAAAATGATTGCTGATATAGCTCCTGGAAACATTTCTATAAAGAATGGTTTTATGGGACCTAACTATACAACAGTATCTGCTTGTGCATCATCTGCAAATGCAATGATAGATGCCTTAAATTACATTAGACTTGGTCATTGTGATGTAATTGTAACTGGTGGTAGTGAAGCTGCAGTAACAATATCTGGAATGGGTGGTTTCAATGCCATGCATGCCTTATCTACTAATAATGAAAACCCTCAAAACGCCTCAAAACCTTTTGATGCTGCAAGAGATGGTTTTGTTTTAGGTGAAGGTGCTGGAGCTTTAGTTTTAGAAGAATATGAACACGCTAAAGCAAGAGGTGCAAAAATTTATGCAGAACTTGTTGGTGGAGGAATGTCTTCTGATGCTTATCATATGACTGCACCACATCCAGAAGGAATTGGTGTTATAGCAGTTATGAAAAACTGTCTTGAAAATGCTGGTCTTAATCCTGAAGATGTAGATCACATAAACACACACGGAACATCAACACCATTAGGTGACGTTGCCGAACTTAAAGCAATCACTGAAGTTTTTGGTGATCACGCTAAAAACATTAACATTAACTCTACAAAATCCATGACAGGTCACTTATTAGGTGCCGCTGGAGCTATAGAAGCTATTGCTTCTATTATGGCAATGCAAAACGGTATTGTACCGCCAACCATTAACCATGAAAACGTAGACGAAAATATAGATCCAAGTTTAAATCTTACCTTAAACAAACCTCAAAAAAGAGACATTAATGTCGCTATGAGTAATACGTTTGGTTTTGGTGGACACAATGCTTGTGTTGTATTTAAGAAATTAGATTAAGTTCTAATGTCTTTATTCCGCAAAATATTTAATTCCCAATCCGATAACGATGGGATTTTTTTTGTTAAAATGAATGAGTTAATTGGGTTTAAGCCTAAAAACTTAGTTTATTATAAAACCGCATTTACGCACCGATCTTTAAATATTATTAATGATGAAGGTCATTCTGTAAACTACGAACGTTTAGAGTTTTTAGGCGATGCTATGTTAGGTTCTATAATTGCCAATCATTTATATATTGAAGTACCAAGCGGTGACGAAGGTTATCTTACCAAAATGCGCTCTAAAATTGTGAGTCGCCAGCATTTAAATAAATTAGGTAAAACTTTAAAACTATTAGATTTTATTGAAAGTAAAATTCCAAAAACACAATTTGGACAAAACATTCATGGAAATTTATTTGAAGCTTTAGTAGGTGCAATCTACTTAGATCGCGGTTATAAATACTGTGAAAAATTCATTTATAACATAGTTATAATTCCTTATGTAGACATAGAAAAACTAGAAGGAAAAGTAATTAGTTATAAGAGTTTACTAATTGAATGGTGCCAGAAAGAAAAGAAAACCTTCAACTTTAATGTTTATGACGATACAGGAAATGATGAATTACGTCACTTTTCAGTTAAATTATCGGTAGATAATAAAGTCGTAGCTAAAGCAAGAGCAACCTCTAAAAAGAAAGCTGAAGAAAAAGCGGCTAAACGTGCTTTTTTCGTATTTCAAAAGCAAATTGAAACTAACATTTAGTTGTATTAGCTTAATGCTAAATTAATATTAAGTCTTTCTCACATCGCTTAACATCACATTTTTATACACTATATTTACATAGTAAAATTAATTTATGGCTGTTGTAAAGCTAAGTTTAGACGATTTTTTTGAAGACGAAGCCTTTACGGTCATCGCAATACACTGCTTCATAGAACCTTATCGCATTGCTTATTTACTTAATAGTAAGTTAGAAATCTCATTAAAACGCACAAAAAGAGACGTTGTGCAAAGTGATTTAAATACCAATTACGGATTATTTAAATTTGAAGACGAACTTAAAGACGACACCTATTATTTAGTAAGTAATGTTTGTAAAACACCACCAAGGTTAAAACTAAAACCTAATGCAAAGTTAGATTTGTTTTCAAATATTACACCAACAAATGATACGGTTAATTACTTAATTCCTGAGTTAAAAAAAGTAACGCATTTCTTTAAAATTGACACAGAATTTACAACAACAAAAACACAACTCATTATTAATAAAATTTTAGAAATTCCGCAGGTAATTACCGCATACAATGTTGATTTATCTACGTTAAAATCTAAAAACAACTTAATATTTAACTAATGTTAAAAAGAAAAAAAACCAAAATAGTAGCAACTTTAGGACCAGCTACAACATCTAAAGAAGTACTTAAACAGATGTGCGAAGAAGGCACAAATGTATTTAGAATTAACTTTTCGCATGCCAATTATGACGATGTGATTGAACGTGTAAAAATGGTTCGTGAACTAAATGAAGAGTTTGGTTACAATGTCTCTATTTTAGGAGATTTACAAGGTCCAAAATTACGTGTAGGTGTAATGAAAAGCGAAGTCGTTGTCAATGCTGGCGACGAAATTACATTTGCAACTGGCGAACGTTTTGAAGGTACAAAGTCACGTGTTTACATGACGTATAAAAACTTCCCACAAGACGCAAAAGCAGGCGAACGTATTTTATTAGACGACGGAAAATTAATTTTCGAAGTCGTTTCTACGAATCAAAAAGACGAAGTATTAGCTAAAGTAATTCAAGGTGGACCTTTAAAATCTAAAAAAGGAGTTAACCTACCAAATACTAATATTTCACAACCAGCTTTAACAGAAAAAGACGTAAAAGATGCACAATTTGCTTGCGAAATTGGAGTAGATTGGATGGCATTATCTTTTGTCCGTCACGCTGAAGATTTAATTGAATTACAAGAGTTAATCAATAAACATAGCGAACATAAAATCCCAATTGTTGCCAAAATTGAAAAACCAGAAGCCATCACTAACATTGATAAAATCGTAGCCTATTGCGACGGTTTAATGGTAGCTAGAGGTGATTTAGGTGTTGAAATTCCAGCTGAAGAAGTACCACTAATTCAAAAGCAATTAGTCCTAAAAGCAAAACAAGCACGTATTCCGGTTATTATCGCAACCCAAATGATGGAAACGATGATTACCAGTTTAACGCCAACAAGAGCCGAGGTAAATGACGTTGCCAATTCGGTAATGGATGGTGCCGATGCTGTAATGCTTTCTGGTGAGACCAGCGTTGGAAAATATCCTGTACAAGTTATTAAGCAAATGGCAAATATTATTAATAGTGTCGAAGATTCTTCACTAATTAATGTACCACAAGAACCGCCACATATTCGTACCAAACGTTACATCACAAAGTCAATTTGTTACCACGCAGCGCTAATGGCAAACGAAATTGATGCCAAAGGAATTTCAACGTTAACCAATTCAGGTTATACTGCATTCCAAATTTCGGCATGGCGACCACAAGCGCATATTTTAGTGTTCACGTCAAACAAACGCATCTTAACGCAACTAAATTTACTCTGGGGCGTAAAAGCGTTCTTTTACGATAAGTTTGTAAGCACCGACGAAACCATTGAAGATGTCAACCAAATGGCTCAAGATATGGGTTATTTAGAAAAAGGTGATATGATTGTTAGTCTTGCTGCAATGCCAATTCAACAAAAAGGAATGGTAAACACGCTAAGAGTTTCAGAAATATAAAGTGTTGCAAAATATTTTTCAATTTAAGTATGATAGAAGTCATTAGAATATTCTACATAAGTGAAAGAATAATGAAGCCTTATTATAATTCTGCAAAAATGAATTATCTAAATAATTGGTGTGATGAAGATTTGTATTCTTGTGCTTCAAAAGTAGAAAATAGACTTAATTTATTAAAAAGATTTGAATCAATTATTAAAGAAGATAAAGTGGTTGGTTTAATAGTAATAACTGAAAATAACAGCGAAACTCAAACAGATATTAATCTATATCCAAAACAAAATCAGGTATTAAATTTTGGACCGCTAAGAATTAAACGAATTAGAGACTCCTTTTTTGAAATAAATACAATTCCTTCACAAGAATTATCACTTATAGAAATATCTCAACCAAATAGGTCTGCACATAAAATTTCTGAAATAAAACCAAGTAAAACAATTAGATACAGAACAAATCACAAATACGACACTTGGGGAACAACAAGAGGACAAAGATCTTTTTTAAAGCAAGATTATATCGTTCAGCATTTAGGTTTTGTAAATGAAATTAATTTCTCTTTGAATGAAAAAAATAAAGTTAATCTTAAAATTGACAAATTAGTTAACGAAAGAAAATTATTAAAATAACAACAA
>DAISIZ010000011.1:8459-26259 GCA_036821745.1 Aurantibacter sp.
ATTTTTATTTTTAAATGTATTTCATCAAAAAAACATAAGATGTTGTAATTTTTTTGTTATTTTGAAGACTACTTAATTAGGAACATAAACCCCAAACTTATGAACACAGTAACCATTCAACACATAGAAAAAGAGGAAATAAGAAACTTAAGCTTTCCAAAAGAAGAAGTATTAACGTCTAAAGAATGCCAAGCTGATAGAGCAGTAAAACTTAAACGTGCATTATCTTTAGGGAACTTAGAGCAAGTAAAAGTAAAAATTGTCTTTGAAGACAGTGTAAATACCAAAAGCGTAGAAACGACTATTTGGGGATTAACGACTACTGGAATCATTTTAAAAGAATCTACCGTGATTCCTTTAAACAGAATTGTAAGTGTTAATTAATCCACTTTAAAATATTTAAAACTTAAAAACCAGTTGCACGTCAATTGGTTTTTCTGTTTTTGGTGTTTTCTTCTTTTCGGTATTTAAATTACTAAGTGAAATACCTAATAAGCGTACCGAGTTTTCCATTTTAGCTTGGTATAATAATTCCTTAGCGGTTTCTAAAATAACGGCATCATCACTCACAAAATAAGGTAAGGTTTTACTTCTGGTTTGAAGTGTGAAATCGCTATATTTTATTTTAAGCGTAATGGTTTTTCCTGCAACTTTACTTTTTAAAAGTCGGCGAGATACTTCTTCGGCAATATGTTTTAATCGTTCTAACATAAAAATTTCCGAAGCTAAGTTTTCACTAAACGTACGTTCGGCAGCTAAGCTTTTTCTAATGCGATTAGGTTTCACTTCACTGTTATGAATTCCACGAACAATGTGGTAATAATAACCACCAGATTTCCCAAAATGGTCTTGTAAATACTCTAAAGATTTTGACTTTAAATCCAAACCTGTGTAAATGCCTTTTTGGTACATTTTTTCGGCAGTAACTTTACCTATACCATAAAATTTCCGAATATCTAAAGCTTCAAGAAATACTAAAACATCTTCAGGGTTTACCGTTTTTTGTCCGTTAGGTTTATTGTAATCACTGGCAATTTTAGCCACAAATTTGTTAATACTAATTCCAGCCGATGCTGTTAAGCCAACCTCATTAAAAATACGTTGTCTAATGTCTTCGGCAATTAAAGAAGCACTTGGATTTCCTTTTTTGTTTTCGGTAACATCTAAATAAGCTTCATCTAAAGATAACGGCTCCACCAAATCGGTATAATCATTAAAAATGGCGCGTATTTTCTTCGATATTTCTTTATAGCGATCAAATCGCTGACGTACAAAAATAAGCTCCGGACATAAACGTCCGGCCACAACACCACTCATCGCACTTCGTACGCCAAATCTTCGAGCTTCGTAACTGGCAGCGCTAACTACACCACGATCGCTACTGCCACCAACAGCAATTGGTTTACCTATTAATTCAGGATTATCCATTTGCTCTACAGAAGCGTAAAACGCATCCATATCCACGTGAATAATTTTTCTGATGGGTAAAGTATTAGACATTGTGTAAATTTAGGCATTATAAAATTCAAATATTTTATTAATTTATGAAACTACTGTACACATATCTCGTCTTACTTGGTCTATTACTTATTTGGTCTGGAATAAATCCTAAAGAGCAGTTTACTTGGTTTTTAGAAGTCTTACCAGCCATTTTAGGCGTGCTTATTTTAGCATTTACCTATAAACGATTCAAGTTCACGCAATTTGTGTATACCTTAATATTTTTTCACTGTGTGATTCTAATTATTGGCGGACATTACACCTATGCCGAAGTGCCTTTGTTTGATTATTTTAAAACCGTTTTTAATCATACCAGAAACAACTACGATAAATTAGGGCATTTTGCTCAAGGTTTTGTGCCCGTGTTTATTATTCGTGAATTGTTTATCAGAAAAAATGTGGTAAACGCTAAGAAATGGTTGTCTTTTATTTCGGTATGTATTGCTATGGCTATTAGTGTGACTTACGAGTTTATAGAGTGGTTTGTGTCCGTTTATACTGGAGATGGCGGTGATGCCTTTTTAGGGACACAAGGTTATGTTTGGGATACACAATCGGATATGTTGTACGCAACTATTGGGGCGACTTTAGGTGTTATATTTTTAAGTAAATTGCATAATAAAGCGATAGTAAATTATGAACAACCTCTTTAAAGCAAGTTTCCTTATACCACTTACAATTATTAGCGCATTAGGTTATATTTACACGAATACCATTGACCATAATTACAAATTTGTTTTAAAGCCTTTAGCTACGCTATTAGTCATTTTAGTTGCTGTTTTTAGTGCAAAAAGCACTTACAAAACGCATATTGTTTTAGGCTTAGTATTCTGCTTAATTGGCGATGTGGCATTACTATTTCCTGAAGGCTTTATTTTAGGCTTAATTGCTTTTTTAATAGGACATATCATCTTTTTAAAAGCCTTTATATCACTCTACGGATTTCAAAAAAACAGCAGTATTTTAATAGGTTTAGTTATTTATGCTGGTGCATTTTTTAGTTTCGCATATAAAGATCTTGGTGGTTTATTGATTCCTGTGGTATTTTATATGTTGGGAATTCTATTAATGGCTTGGCAAGGATTGAGTTTATTAGCTTTAAAGAAGAGTCGATCTTTTGTGTATATAGGTTTGGCTGTTATATTATTTGTCGTTTCAGATTCTATTTTAGCCATAGATAAATTTAAAATGAGCGTACCTTACGCCAATATTTTAATAGGAGTGACGTACTGGACTTCTATCACATTATTAAGTCTTTCCATTACACCCATTTTTTATGCAAGAAATAGAACGTAAATTTTTAGTCCATAATTCACAATTTAAAACGGAAGCTTTTAAACAAACTCGCATTACGCAAGGTTTTTTAAATACACATCCAGAACGTACAGTTAGAGTTCGCATAAAAGGCGATGAAGGCTTTTTAACTATAAAAAGCAAGTCTAACGAAAGTGGGACAAGTCGTTTTGAATGGGAAAAACATATTGATTTAGCTGAAGCTGAAGCGCTTTTAAAACTCTGCGAAACTGGCGTGATCGATAAAACACGCTACGAAGTAAAAAGCAATCAACATATTTTTGAAGTTGATGAATTTTATGGCGATAACAAAGGTTTAATCGTTGCAGAAGTAGAACTTCAAAATGAAAACGAAGCTTTTGTAAAACCCGATTGGGTAGCAGAAGAAGTGACTGGAGAAGTGAAGTATTACAATTCGCAATTAAGCAGGAATCCGTTTAAGAAATGGTAGGTTAAATTACTCACTAACTTCAAATGCTCTTGAAATTTCATTTCCAGCTTCATCTACAACGGTAACGCGATGTTTTCCTTTTTTAGGTTGAATAGCTAATTCGTGAAGCGTTGTGGTCGATTTAATAAATTGTGAATCAATATACCAAAACAATGTTTTTTCAGGCGAATTATAAGCCACTTTTAAAACCAAGTCATTAATGGTTTCGTTTAAGTTTTTAGGTAAATAAACCACGCTATGTTCCTTCGGATAAATAAATTGCATACCTGCTAAGTCTTTGGTATTACAATCACTTCTAAATGGTGGTTTGTCTTTGTAAAACGGATTTTTAGCTTTGTAGTAATACGCCATTAAAGCTGGTAATTCGAACCAAGAACTGGTTTGGATATTAGCCACATTTTCACAAGACGAATTCACTTGATATAAACCAGAAGCATCCAAATGAATGGCTTTATGGTATTTGCAAGGCGGTAATTTTAGTCCAGCGCTTGGAATAAATTCATTTTGTGTGGTCTCGCATAAATCGGTAGCTCTCGCGCCACTTTTCTTGCAGGTTTTAATTTCTGACATATCATCAAAAGGTGTGCTAAACCAAGTGCTTTTTGGTAAGACATCAAACACATCAAACATTAATGGTGCTGACGATTCCACGCCAACCAAACCAGGTCTTCCTTCGCCATCGGCATTTCCAACCCAAACACCAACCACATAATCTTTTGTCACTCCAATTGCCCAAGCATCCTTAAAACCATAACTGGTTCCTGTTTTCCAAGCGATAGGTTTAGAGTTATCAAAAAACAACCAATTTTCGTCTTCATTTGGTCGATTTACGTCTTTTAAACTTTCAAAAGTTAAGTAAGCAGAAGACGCTCCAAAAATAGATTTCTGTTCCGAAAGCATACCAAAATTGACCTTTTGATTAGCAAATAAGTTAGGCTCGCAAAACTCGTTACTATAATACTGACTGGAATGTTCGTTATAATGGTTAATCGTTCCTGCAAAACCTGCGTAGCTTTTAGTTAAATCCCATAAGTTACTTTCGGCGCCACCAAGAATTAAGGTTAACCCATAATGACTGGCGTCTTTATTAATATCTTTTAGTTTTAAAGCTTTTAAATAATGGTAAAATCGGTCTAAGCCAAAATCTTGTAACATCTTAACACTTGGAATGTTTAAAGAACGTGATAAAGCTTGTTTTGCAGGAACAGCACCATCAAAAGTTTTATGGTAGTTTTGTGGTGTGTAGCTTCCAAATTGCATCGGTACATCAGGAATTAATAAGTTGGGTAATAATTCGCCAGCATCTAATTGAGACGCATATAAAAAAGGTTTTAAAATACTACCTGTACTTCGTCCTTTGGTAATAATATCCACATCTTTTTGGTGTCTTTTAGTGGTAGGCGTATTACCAACATAAGCTAATACATTTCGTGTTTTTACATCTAAAACGATTACCGAAGCGTTATAAATTTCATTTTGCTTTAAATGATTATAATGCGTTTTTACTATAGCATTTACTTGTTGTTGTAACTCTAATTTTAACGTAGTTTGTATTTGTTTGACATTGTTACTTAGACTTAAACGTTGGAGTAAATGCGGTGCAATTTGTGGTAAGGCATAAGGTTTTTGTGGTAAAGTTTCTTCAATAGATAACTTATAAGTTAAAGAATCTATTATCGATTTATGAAGCAGTTTTTTTAATAACCGATTTCGTTTTTTTAACAGTCGTTCTTGGTTTTTTCCTGGAAATATTAAACTTGGTGCATTAGGCAATACAGCTAATGTGGCACTTTCAGCCCAAGATAAACTCTTAGCGTTTCTATTAAAATAGCGCCAAGAAGCCGATTCTAATCCAACCACATTTCCGCCAAAAGGTGCGTTGTTGGTGTAGAATTCTAAAATACTTTGTTTGGAATATTTTAATTCCACACGCGTAGATAAAATAAGTTCTTTCAGCTTTTCAAAATAAGTTCTTGCTTTGTTTTTTCGAGACAATCTAACCACTTGTTGGGTAATCGTACTGCCACCTCTTTTTACTGAGTTAGAACTTATATTTTGTTTAATCGCCTTAAAAATAGAAATCGGATTAAAACCTGGATGCTTGTAAAAGTATTCGTCTTCAAAATGTAATAAGCAGGTTTTAAACTTATCTGGAATGCTATCTGAAGGCGGAAAACGCCATTGGCCATCTTTTGCAATTTTAGCACCTAACAAGGTATTGTTAGAACTCGTTATTACTGTAGACGTTGGATTATTAAATAACTGTTCTGGTAAACAGAAAGCATACCAAACTAAAGCCACAACAATAAGTGTGGCTTTAGTTTTATGTTTTTTTAGGTATGCTAATTTTGAAGTCATAACACTACTTCACAACCTTAACCCATTGCCCTTTAGTTCTTACTAAAAAGTCATTATCATACATTGCTTCAGCTTGTAATCCTGGTAAATAATAATCTCCTAAATAGGATGCATTAAGCATTACGTTAAAGGTTTTTGGTTTTTGTTTTCCTGAGCTTAAATCAAAATAAAAATTAACACGATCATCTCTAATGTCGGTATAGTCGGCTTGACTGGTTGTAGTGTTTCCAAACGCTGTAAAACGCGTATTTACAATCTCCCAACCTGATGGGAATAATTGTGTTAATGCCACATCATTTACGTTATAGTTTTTCTGATTAGTTATAGAAACACGCGCCACAAAATCTTGTCCTTGTTTTAATTCTGAAACATCAATACTATTTCCTTTTAAGTCTTTATAAACTACGTTAGCTATCAATCCACGTTGTTCTGGTAATTCCTGACCTAATGGTAATTTTCCAGAATTTAAAACACGTACAAATACGACATTGCCTTTATTGTTTTTAAACTGAATAGCATTCGCGCCATCATTTACTGCTACGCTTCGTTGTGCAACAGCATTTTTTCTGTTAATGGTTTCTTCTTTTCCGTTTATGCTATACGTGATGTCTAAAGCTTTTCCGCCATTGGCTTTAACCATTTTCGCCATAGACAATAAACAGTAAGCTGTGGTTTGTGTACTCATCCATTGGTTACTTGATAAGTTTTTTGCCAATTCTTTCGCCAACTCTCGTGTTCTTGAATCTTTGGTAATTACCATCGTTTCTAAAGCCATTGCTTTATTTCTTTCGCGAGAACCATAGGTGTAGTAATTATAACGAGGCGTTTTAAAATCTATAGAAGCCGTATTAATAACTGCTTGACTGGCTTCCTTTTGACTGGCTAAGGCATAAGTTGCACCTAAGCGCCATTTTGCGGTGTTAGAAATTTCTTTAAACTCTCTTAAGCGATTCATTGCACCTAATTCTGGTTGTCCAGCTAAGGCTAAAGTGTATAAACGATACGCTTGCGCCACATCACTGCGATAGTCATTATAACTTGGTCGCCAGTTTCTTGCCGTTTGCTTTTGGTACTTTAACCAATTGCTCTTAAAAGTTAATGGTAAAACGTAACCTTTCTTTTCGGCTTCAATTAAAAAGTGTCCAGCATAACTTGTTCCCCAATCGTTGGCATTATTTTGCCCAATCCAATAACTTAATCCGCCATTAGCTTGTTGAAAATTTCCTAAACGTTTAATTCCTTTTTTAATATTGTCATCAATTTTCTGCTTTTTAGCATAATCTAAATCAAAAATATCGTCTAAAAATAACTGTGGAAAAACAGAAGATGTCGTCTGCTCAACACAACCGTGCGGATACTGAATTAAGTATTCCATACGCTTAGAGAAATTCATTGGTGGCAAGGTTGAAAACTCTACCGTTGCCGAATTTGTTCCAGAAACACCAAACGTATTAAAGTTAGTGGTTTGTGTTGCATTTGCTTCTAATTCTGCATCAATTGCTTTAGACGTGATTGGGTTTGCGTTAATCACATCAATTTCTACTTTATAAGATGATTTTTCGCCGTTTCCTTTCGCAATAACTTCAACTGTATTGACACCTTTAGCTTTACTAACATCTAAATTAAAATACGTCATTTTTTCATCTGGATTAGCAAAAGTAACACGTTGCGTATTTTCGCCTACTACCGAAATTCCATCGCTAAGTTTTAAGCTTACCGTCACATTTTTTACGTGTTTTTCCATTGCAAAAAGCGTTACAGGTAAGGTCACTTTTTCGCCAGGACTTAGTTTTCTTGGTAAACTTGCTAATACCATTAATGGTTTTTTAACTGGCGCGGTTTGGTCTACACTTCCGTAAGCTTCAGTATTTTCATCACCAGCAATAACCATAGTTCTAACTGAACCTACATAATTTGGCAACTTAATTTGATGCGATTTAGAATCGCCTTTATCGATTGTAAACGGTCCTAAGAAACGAACAACAGGTTTAAAACGGTTCGCTTTTTTGTTTTTCCCTTTCTTTAAAGTTCCATCACCACCAATAGCAAACACTTGCTCGATACTTCCAGAATACGCTCCAATAACCTCATCGAACATATCCCAAGTTTTTACGCCTAATGCTTCACGTGTATAAAAAGCATCCCAAGGATTTGGTGTTTTAAATCGAGTTAGATCTAATAAACCTTCTTCTACAACGGCAATGGTATAGGTCATTGCTTTTTTGTTTTTTTCTGAAACCTTAACCGTAAATTCCTGTTCTGGAGCCAATGTTTTAGGCATACTTATAACAGGTTCTAAAATGGTTTTTTCGTCTTTAACCATTAAAGGAATTAAGCCATACATACGCAATGGTAAATCGTTAGCTGTTGTAGCGTGAGGTTGTAATAATGATATGTTTACAAACACATTTGGTGCCATTTCTTTTGTGATTGGAATCTGAACTTGAGTTTCTCCTTTGTTGGTTTCAACCCATTGGTAATCGATAACATCACTTCCGTTTTCAATACTTACTAAAGCACGACCTTTTGTTCCTGACGGAAAAGTTACTGTTGCTGTTTCGCCAACGTTATAATTGTCTTTATCTGCTGAAAAAACCAACATTTGAGACGCTTCTTTATCGCCGTTAGATTGACGTTTCCACCAGTTTTTATAGAAATAAGTTGTACGTCCTGTGGCGTGACCGCTTTTTGGATCGCGAACACGAATTAAATAACGTCCGCCATCATCATCTGGCACAATAATTTTAAACGTTGCTTGACCTTTAGAGTTGGTTGAAACCTTAGTATTCATATAAGGTCTATGAAATGTACTTGAAGTGTATTTAGATAAATTATCACCTGAAGAATTCCACCACCAACGCCATTCAATTTTATAAACTTTAACTTCTAAATTGTTGCGTTTTACAGGTTTTCCGTCTTTATCAACCGTTACAATATCAAAGGTGTGATTAGCATCGGTATCAAAAGAACCGTACATTTTTTCTTTAGGAGATTTTAAACCTACAAAACTCTCGTATGGTGCGTAAGGCATAGAAAATGCATCAATAGAAAAATCGCCACCATTTTCAAAAGCTCTTACTAAAAACTGTGCATTTAATAAGCCAGGTGCATTTTTGCCCACTTTAAGCGCTTGGTTAATATCAATGCTTCCTTGCTCGTTAACTTTGGCGTTTAATAAAGTTAATTCTTCCGTATTAAAACGTTTGGTTGGGTCGTTAAAAACATAGTTTTTGTAATTCTTAAATCCAGAATTATTGACGCTGAATTTCGCTTTTATTACAGCTCTTAAGTTTTTAGCTGGAGCGCCGTGTAACCAATTAACCTGTAAATTTCCTTTGGCAGGTTTAGCACTGCTAAGCACTTCATCTTCAAAATTAATTTTAAGTTTTAAACGGTTTGGTTTAACGGTTTCAAATTTTAAATTTTTATAAAATTTAGCACCACCAACACTTACTTTCGCCGTCCAATTTCCTGTTTTATCTTCGGGATTGGTTGGTATAGTAAACGCATAAACGTGATTTAAATGATTGGTTGTAATTTCTCGATGCGCTAATTTTCCTCTGGCATCTGTAACTTCTAACTTAACAGGATGCTTTTTTGGTAACGGATTCGCTTTATCATTTAGCATAAATGTTAAGTGAATATTGTCTCCTGGACGCCAAACACCACGTTCTGTATATAAAAAACCTTTAAGTCCTTTTTGTAAACTGGCACCAGACACATCAAACTTACTTAGTGATAAACTGTTCCCATCGTTAAGTTTTAAGTAAGTGGTGTTTTTTCCTTTAGTCACCATTGCAAACGAGGCATATTTAGGTGAATCAAGCACCACAAAACCATCGGTATTAGTTTTAGAAGAGATTAATTCTTGTTGCTGAAAATTGTACAAAGTAATTTTAGCATTGGCTTCTGGATTGGTATTTAAAATATTAGATACTGCAAAATGATATGTGTTGTTTGCACCTCTTTTTACAATAACACCTATGTTTGAAGCAATTAAATTTTGCGACACCATACGATTTTGATTGTAATAAGCTTCGTGACAAGGATTGTCTCTTTCACGCCAATTGTATGGATAATCTTTATAACTGTAAGCTAAGTTATTCCAATAAGCTTCTTCGCGCTCCTCGTCGTTAGCGTTTTCTAAATCAATATCCTCTTCTTGGTAATCGTTGTGATAGTAGTCATCCTCATAGTAATCGTCGTCGTTATTGTTGTTACCACTTGAAGCAGTTTCACAATTAAACAGCGCGTATTCTTTTTTGTATTCTAATTCTACACGGTAAATCGCGCCTTTTTCAGCAGTGAAATAATTGGCTAAATCGATACTATAGGTTTTAAACTTACCCGTATTTTCGAATTCATTTTCAATTAGAGTAATGGTTTGTTTAGCTACGCGTCTCCCAACTTGTCTAATAGCATTTCTTCGGTTTGAATTAAGACTGTTGTTCTGTAAAAATTGCAACACGTTATTTTGGTAAACCCTAATAATTCTAACATCTACCTTTTTTAAGTTTACGGCTTCAAAGTTGAATTTTAACTGCTCAGAATTTGGTAAAAACACACCAGAAGTGACTAATCTAACTTCAGGTTTTATATCTTGAAATGCTATGGTTTCAGAAAAGGTTTGCTTTAGTTTATAACCATCGGTATTTTTTATCCCTTGGAAAACATCAACTAATAAATTCCCTGATAATTTAGTGTTTGGGTATACTTTTAGCACGTTGCCATCAACAACATATTTGGCTTTTTTATTATTCTGAATACTCACTAAACCATTAAAGTTTTGCGATTTTTTTAGTGGATCCGAAAAATTAATGCTCACATATTGTTCGGGTTGTTGTAAGACTTCAATATTTATAATTTTGAAATTATTCTTCCCAGGAATTAGCACAGTGTTTTCGCCTTCATTATCCGCATTTATAGCGTCTCCGTTCCATTTTACTAAAATTTCAGAATCGTTAACTTGTCGGTGAATACTATCAATTTTAAATTCAAAATAGGTTGCTAAGTCGTTAGATTCATCCCATTTTATGTTTAGTTTTTTACTGTTATGACTTGCCGAAATTAGTTGCTTAGCTTGATCTGGTGAAATCACATCTACCGATTTTAATTCACCAACTAAATATTGCCATTTGCGAGAATATGACTGTAAGTTTTTTGTGTTGATTGAAAAATTAGGTGTCTTTGTTTTAAACTTAAATTGATACGTTTTTAATTCCGATTTTATCTTAGGAAACAATTGGTCTAAATGCAATGAAACGGTGTATTCTGTATCTGCTTTAAATTGTTCGCTTGGTGTAAAAATTAAAGTGTGATCCGTTTTTGCGATTAAAGTTCCTTCTGTTTTTGGTGAAATAGATACCAAGTTTTGGTCAATTGGTAAATCTTCATTCCAATTTTTTATTGGTTGAGATAAGTTAATTAAAATTGGTGCCACTACCGATTTTAAACCTGTGGTAGCAAAGCTTACATATTCGCGGTATTGGTAAATACTTTGCTGGTTTGTTGGCACTTCTTTCTTACAAGAAAAGGTTAACAAACACATTAAAACGAACACTAATGCAGATTTGAATTTCATATTAAATGGTGGGTTTTTAGTTGAAATAAATACGGTTACCTAAAAGTAATTTTTTTTAACGATAAAACGGCTTATAAATCATTTTTTTAAGTGCTAACTCATAGATTTTTTAAGATGAAATAAAACTTAAAGGACACATAGAAAGTACAACTGTTTAATCCATTTAATTATTACTATCTTTGCAACTCTTTTTCAAATTAAATAAAACAATATATTATGACGCAAGTTTCGGCACAATTCGGAATTAAAGACGCCTTAAAACAATTAGGTATTAAAGACGTTAACGATGGTACTTCTACAGGTTCAAACAACTTTGGAAGTGGTGAATTAATAGAAAGCTATTCTCCAGTAGATGGTGAATTAATCGCTAAAGTATCTACAACTACAAGAGCAGATTACGATAAAGTTATGGATACAGCTACAACTGCATTCAAATCTTTTAGAGCAATGCCAGCTCCACAACGTGGAGAGATTGTACGTCAATTTGGTAATAAATTAAGAGAATATAAAGAGCCATTAGGTAAGTTAGTATCTTACGAAATGGGGAAATCTTTACAAGAAGGTTACGGTGAAGTTCAAGAAATGATTGACATTTGTGATTTCGCAGTAGGTTTATCTCGTTCATTAAACGGATTAACTATTCCTTCAGAACGTCCTGGTCACGTAATGAGAGAGCAATGGCATTCTATTGGTGTTGTTGGTATTATTTCGGCATTTAACTTTCCTGTAGCAGTTTGGGCTTGGAATACAGCTTTAGCTTGGGTTTGTGGTGATGTTTGTGTATGGAAAGGTTCTGAAAAAGCACCAGTTTGTGCAGTAGCTTGTCAAAATATTATTGCTGAAGTTTTAAAAGAAAACAACTTACCAGAAGGTATTTCTGCTATTATAAATGGAGATTACAAAGTAGGTGAATTTATGACTACTGATGCAAGAATTCCATTAGTATCTGCAACAGGTTCTACAAGAATGGGACGTATTGTTGGTGCAACAGTTGCTGAACGTTTTGGAAATTCTTTATTAGAATTAGGAGGAAACAACGCGATCATTATTACACCAACTGCTGACTTAAAAGTAGTAGTTCCTGGTGCTGTATTTGGTGCTGTTGGTACTTGTGGACAACGTTGTACTTCTACACGTCGTTTAATTATTCACGAAAGTGTTTACGATAAAGTACGTGATGCTATTGTTGGTGCTTATGGGCAGTTAACAATTGGTAATCCTTTAGATGAAAAGAATCACATTGGACCATTAATCGATAAAGATTCTGTGAACACATATTTAGCTGCCATAGAAAGTGCTAAAGCTGAAGGTGGAAACGTATTAGTTGAAGGTGGTGTTTTAGAAGGTGAAGGATACGAGTCTGGATGCTACGTAAAACCAGCAATTATTGAAGCTGAAAACCATTACAAAATTGTACAACACGAAACATTTGCACCAATCTTATACTTAATGAAGTATTCTGGTGAGGTAGAAAATGCTATTGAAGTACAAAACGGTGTTGCTCAAGGTTTATCTTCTGCAATTATGACTAACGAAATGAAAGAAGCTGAAAAGTTCTTATCATATGCAGGTTCTGACTGTGGAATCGCTAACGTAAACATCGGAACTTCTGGTGCTGAAATTGGTGGTGCTTTTGGTGGTGAAAAAGAAACTGGTGGCGGACGCGAATCAGGATCTGATGCTTGGAAAGTATATATGAGAAGACAAACAAATACAGTAAACTATTCTGATGAGTTACCTTTAGCTCAAGGAATTAAGTTTGACTTATAGTCTTAAGACTTTTATAAAATTTTAAGAACCTCAACAGTTAAACTGTTGAGGTTTTTTATTACCTTTTACTAAAAAAAGAAAGCTTGCATTTTTTAGATCATAACAATCAATTCCCAGACGTCTCCCAAGCGACTGAAGATGGCTTATTAGCTATTGGAGGAGATTTAAATCCAGAACGCTTACTATCGGCATACCAACAAGGTATTTTCCCTTGGTTTGAAGACGACGAACAAATTCTTTGGTGGTCGCCAGACCCACGTTTTGTTCTATTCCCAAATGAGCTTAAAATATCTAAAAGCATGAAGCAATTTATGCGTAATTGTGACTTAACAATTACTATAAACCAAGATTTCAAATCCGTTATAACTGAATGTTCTAAATCCTTGCGATCTGGGCAAGATGGCACTTGGATTACCAAAGGGATGATTGACGCTTATGTAAAGCTGTACGAATTAGGCTATGCCACTTCTGTAGAAGTTTGGCAAAACGAACAACTTGTAGGCGGTTTATATGGTGTCGATTTAAAGAATGGTGTTTTTTGCGGTGAAAGTATGTTTACCAAAGTGAGTAACGCCAGTAAATCGGCCTTAATTACGTTTATCCAAAACAACGATTTCAAATTGATAGATTGCCAAGATTACACCAATCATCTTGATAGTTTAGGCGCAAGAGATATTCCAAGAGGTGAGTTTTTAAAGTATTTGGTTTGATTTAGAGAAGAGAGATTAGAAAATAGAGGTTAGACTTACAACTTCCAAATTCTTTTTGAAGATGGATTCTGCTATCCAGCAGAATGACAAAATCACACATTTTTTTATTCTTATAAAGAATTATAAATTCTTAAATCTTTTAATCACAACTAACACGTCACTTCGAGTGAATTCGACCAAAGGAGAATTTGTATCGAGAAGCCACAAACGTAAATCCCTCTAAATATCTAACCTTCTAAAGGTCTAACAATCTAAATCACACTTCATTATACCTAAAACAAGTCACATCGTGATCGTTAATCATTCCTGTAGCCTGCATAGTCGCATAAATAACGGTAGAGCCTACAAATTTAAAACCACGCTTTTTTAAATCTTTACTTAGTTTATCACTTAAAGGTGTATTCGCAGGTGCTTCTTTATAATGTTGCCATGTATTCTTTATAGGTTTACCTTCTACAAATTCCCAATAATATTTTGAAAACGAACCAAATTCATCTTGAATTTTCATATAAGCCTGCGCATTTGTAACTGCCGATTTTATCTTCAACTTATTTCTAATAATTCCAGCATCATTTCTAAGCGCTTCCAGTTTTGCTTCGTTATAGTTGGCTATCTTTTTATAATCAAAATGGTCAAAAGCTTTTTTAAAATTTTCTCGCTTACGCAGAATAGTAATCCAACTTAGTCCGGCTTGAAAGGTTTCAAGGAGTAAAAACTCAAATAAAGTTGCATCATCATAAACGGGTTTTCCCCATTCTTGGTCATGATACGCTTCGTATAAATCGTCTCCAACACACCAACCGCATTTATGTTTTTCCATAGTGGTAAAATTTACTATTGTAAGGTTTAAAAAAATCTTCTACTAAGATATAGAATTATTAATTTTGTCACATGGAAACAATCACTCAAAATATTACATCGGTTATTAAAGAAAGTTCTAACAAAAGCATGAGTTATGCAGAATACAGAACATTAGTCTCTAAATTAACAGAAGAGAACAGTACAACTGGTGCCGAAAAAAAAGAAGCTTTAGCGAATTACACGATGTTGAACAACAGACGTATGAAACGTTGGGACAAAACGGTTAAAGTGAGTGAAACACTTCAAGAGAAAATTAAAAATTATACCAAAGAAATCAGCTTATTAGTCTTAACTGAAAGCTGGTGTGGTGATGCTGCGCACATTATTCCAGTAATTAACAAAGTAGCTGAGTTAAACCCGAAAATTAAATTAGAATTGGTTTTAAGAGATGAAAACGAAGCGCTAATGGATAATTTCTTAACTAATGGCCGAAAATCTATTCCAAAATTAATCGCTTTTAATAAAGACACAGAAGTTGACTTTACGTTTGGACCAAGACCTAATGAAGCAACTAAAATGGTTTACGATTATAAAGCTGAACATGGTAAATTAACGCCAGAATTTAAAGAAGATTTACAACATTGGTACAACAAAAATAAAGGTCAAGCTATTTTAAGTGATTTAGAAAAATTATTAGAATTATAAATTTAACCCTACTGAAATAGGTACGTTATGGTTCCTACTTGAGCGTCTTTGGTCCCCAAGCTAAAAGACGCTTTTTTTGCATATTGCAAAGCGTAATCTTGTAAACAAGCATTACTTGAAGACAAGTTTTTATTGACACTGGTGTTTTTTACGCGACCTTGTTTATTCACCGTAATTGTAACCACAATTTTACCGCCACCATCGCACAAATAAACAGGAATTGGTAACGTATAAGCTTCACGGTTAATTAAAGAATAACTTACCGAACTATTTTTATTACCCCCTTTTTTAGTATTGGCTTTTTGTCGGTCTAAAACCGATTTCGCTTTATTAAAACTTTTGCGCTTTTTAGCATCAATAGAAGCCGGTTTTGGTTTAGACAAACCCGTTTCATCTATAACTTCGACACCTAAATCGGTTTCAGTATTAAAATCTTCGATATCGAAATCTTTTGCAGGTGTAATCACTTCGTAAGCTTGTGCTATGTGTTTGCTATTTTCGTTAAAACCTTGATTGGTTTCGGCTTTAGAAATTGGGGTTTCATCTTTTGGTACTTGAAGTTCTTCTGGTAAGATTTCCACTAAGGTTTCTACCTTAAAAAAATCGTCTTCTATAGCTTTTTGCTTTACGATAGCGACATTCAACAAAAAACACAACAATACAATGCTAATACTTAGCGTGATGCAAATGGCTTTATGTTGTGCGCTTAAATTCATTATAGGTATAACGCTAAAGATAAGAAATTGTTGACTTAAGCTTTTAGACTTTCAATAAAGCCTTCAATAGATTGTGCGTTAGCCACATCAAAATCGCCAATTTTTGTACGACGCAACACTGATAAATGTCCGCCAGAATTTAAAGCTTTTCCAAAATCGTGAGCTAAAGAACGAATGTAAGTTCCTTTACTACAAACCACTCTAAAATCGGCTTTAATAAAACCGTCTTCTTGACTTGCTCTATCAATATTCGTAATATCGAAAGTATTAATCGTGATTTTACGCGATGGAATATCTACAGTTTCTCCTGCGCGAGCAAATTCGTATAAACGTTTTCCTTCTTTTTTTAAGGCTGAAAAAATAGGTGGAAATTGATCAATCTCACCTGTGAATTGCTTAGTCGTTTCGTGGATTAATTCGTCTGTAATATGAGTCGTATCAAAACACTCATTAATTTCAGTTTCTAAGTCGTAAGAAGGCGTTGTACCACCTAAAACAATCGTTCCTGTGTATTCTTTTATCTGACCTTGAAAACCATCAATTTGCTTGGTCATTTTACCTGTACAAATCACTAATAAACCCGTTGCTAATGGATCTAATGTTCCGGCGTGACCAACTTTAATTTTTTTAATATTGTGTGCTTGTCTAATTTCCCAACGCAGTTTATTTACCGCTTGAAAGGAAGTCCATTCCAAAGGTTTATCGATTAATAAAACTTGTCCAGCTTGAAATTCTTCGGCAGTTAACGACATAAAACTTAGTTTAAAAATGAAACACTTATGGCAACAATACCAACTATAGCACAGTAAATGGCAAAGTAAGACAACTTACTCTTTTTAACTAAAGAAATCATCCAAGTACAAGCGACTAATCCAGATAAAAATGCAGCAATAAATCCTGCTGAAAGTGCAACAGTATGTTCACTACTAAACGATAAATCGCCACTTAAAAGATCTTTGGCAATTTTACCAAAAATTAAAGGAATGACCATTAAAAACGAAAAGCGAGCCGCTTTAGTTTTATCGTTCCCTAATAATACAGACGTTGATATAGTTGCTCCAGAACGTGAAATCCCTGGCAACATCGCAATAGCTTGTGAAACACCAATTATAAACGCATTGTTAAATGATACAGATTTATTGGTATTCTTAGCTTTATCAGCAAAAAATAATAAAACAGCAGTAACGATTAACATACAACCTACTAACAGAATATTCCCACCAAATAAAGCTTCTAATTGTTCTTCAAATAGTAAACCAACCACTACAGCTGGTATCATAGAAATAACAATTTTAAACATAAATTGCATGTCTTCATTCCATTCTAATTTGAAAATCCCTTTTAAAATGGATAGAATATCTTTTCTAAAGATTACAATAGTACTCAATGCGGTTGCAAAGTGTAAAAGCACGGTAAATAATAAGCTTTCTTCAGGCAAAGAATTATCGCCTAAAATGGCTTTACCTAATTCTAAATGTCCACTTGAAGACACTGGTAAAAATTCGGTTAAACCTTGAATTATTCCTAATATGATTGAATCTAAAATATCCATTAAAAGTCTGTTTAAAAATGACTCAGAAAATTCTAAGTCTAATATGTGAATGGATAATTACTCCGCTTTTTTATCCTCTTTACGCGTTAAAATAGCGTACACTTGGAATCCAAAACCAATAATAATTAAAGCTGGTGCTAAACGAATACGTCTCCAACTAAAAATTTCTGGATTAAAAACATTGGGATCATCGCTTCCGCCACCAGACATTAAAATAAATCCTAAAACAATAAACGCTAAACCTATAAACATAAATTTATAGTTGCGTTTTCCGAAGATAAAATCTTTTTCTTGAGATGATTTTGACATATTGTAATCGATTTATTTCTAAGTAAATAATATAAAATTAGTAAAGTTGATCCG
>DAISIZ010000012.1:0-22612 GCA_036821745.1 Aurantibacter sp.
AATTAAAGATGTCATTGTAGGTTCTTCCGGGAAACTCTCAGAAGTTCAGCTAAAATGCTTAGAAACTAACTTTAGTTTTACGCGTTTAAGTAATGAATTAAAACTCCCTTTTAAGAACTTATATAAAACGCCAAAGACTTTAGGTGTAGATAGGTTGGCGCTTATGGCAAGTGCTTCTAATAAGTATACTAATACAAATGTTTTAGTTATTGATTCAGGAACGTGTATTACTTATGATTTTATTAATGCACAAAACGAATATTTAGGAGGTGCTATTTCTTTAGGTTTAAATATGCGCTATGAAGCTTTACAATATTTTACGCAAGCCTTGCCTTTGTTAGAAAAAAAGAACATAAAACACTTTGTCGGAGATTCAACGGAAACCTGTATACATTCTGGAGTTGTAAATGGTCTTATTCAAGAAATACAAGGGGTAATTAATCAATATACGGAGGAATACGAAGATTTAACAATTATTTTAACAGGAGGTGATGCTAATTTTTTGTCTAAGCCATTAAAAAGTAGCATATTTGTCAATTCAAATTTTTTACTAGAAGGTTTGAATTATTTACTAAATTACAATTCGAAATAATGATAAAAAAACTGTTAATAGTTTTTGTACTTGTTTTTGCAATACAAATGTCTGCTCAAGAAGGTGGTGTTTCACCATACTCTTACTATGGTATTGGTAGCCTTAAGTTTAAAGGTACTGTAGAAAATAGAAGTATGGGAGGGATAGGTGTCTATAATGATAGTATACGTGTTAACCTTCAAAACCCTGCGACTTACACTGGTAAAAATATGTTATTGTATAACAAGGAAACAAGATCAGTTATCTTTTCGGTAGGTGGTTCTTCTAATTTTGTCAACTTAAAATCTAATTCTTCATCGGCTAAGTCTTCTACACAAAGTTTCGATTATTTATCGTTATCTGTGCCAATTGGTAAGGTAGGTTTAGGTTTTGGATTATTACCATTTACTTCGGTAGGATATAGTCTGGAAAATTTTGATGGCTTAGGTAGAGTTTCTGAAAGATATGCTGGAGAAGGTGGTGTTAATAAAACATACGTTTCTATAGGTTATCCTGTAACCGAGTCTTTGGCTTTTGGAATTACTGGAGAGTATAATTTTGGTAAAATAAAGAACAGTACCATTCTTTTTCCATATGATTCAGATGGTAATACAATCGCTTACAAAAGTAAGGAAAGTAACCGTTCTGATTTAAGTGGTTTATCTTTTAACTTGGGAGCGCATTATAATAAAATGGTAACTTCTAAATTAGAATTGCAAGCTTCAACAACGTTTTCACCTCAAGCAAATTTAGTCTCTAAAAACGAGAGAGGTTTTTCAACAATTATATTGGATGCTCAAAATAGAGAGTTAACTTTAAATGAATTGGAGGCAGATTTAGCCGCAAATAATTTAGATAAAACAAATTTAAAGCTTCCAACTAAGTTTACTATTGGTGCTGGAATTGGAGAGCCAAGAAAATGGTTTGCTGGTGTAGATTTTAAAACTCAAAACATAGCGTCATTTTCAAATCCATTATATAATTATCAAAATACAAGCTTCGAAAACGCTTCTACTTTAGCAATGGGAGGTTTTTATATTCCTAAATATAATTCATTTTCAAGTTACTTTAAACGTGTGACTTATAGAGCGGGAATGCGTTTTGAAAAAACAGGTTTAAAAATTAATAATGAATCAATAAGAGAGTTTGGCATATCTTTTGGTTTAGGTTTACCAGTTGGAGCAACTTATTCTAATGCTAACATTGGTGTAGAGTTTGGAAACAGAGGGACAACTAATAATAATTTAATTAAAGAGAATTTTATTAACCTTCAATTCAGTTTATCATTAAATGATAGATGGTTCCAGAAAAGAAAATATGACTAACGAGATTAAAAAGAAGATTATGAAACTTAAAACAACCCTACTTTTTGTTTTTTTATTGTGCTTTACTTTAGGTAATGCTCAAAATGAGGAATGTATGACAAACTTGTCATTAATGAGTGAAGCTGCTAAAGCTAAATCTTACGATACTGCTTACCCATACTTAATGGAGTTAAGAAAAACGTGTCCTAAATTTAGTCTTGCTATTTATGCTTCAGGTGAAAAAATCTTAAATCATAAAATTAAAACATCTGCCGATGCTGATAAAAAAGCTTTTGTAGAAGATTTAATTAAACTTTACGACGAAAGAGCAATGTACTTTGCTAGCAAAACGCCAAAAGGAAAATATATGGCAAAAGCGGCTCAGTTAAAGTATGATAATAATAAAGTATTTAACTTAAGTGATGAAGATCTTTATAATGGTTTTGATACGGCTTATAAAACAGACGTTAAAACATTTACTAGTGCAAAGAGCTTGTATGTTTATTTTAAGTTAATGGTAAAATTGTTTGATGCAGGTAAAAAGCCGGCAGTAGAATTATTTAACAAGTACGATGATGTTGTTGAGAGTATTAACAAGGCAACAGAATCTTATGAAGTGAAATTAAATAAATTAGTAGCTAAAGAAGCTTCTAGTGCTTTAACAACTAAAGATAAGAAGTACAAGAAAAACTACGAAGCAAATATTGTAGCTTTCGAGAAAATCTCTGGAAGTGTAGATAAAGAATTAGGAGAAAGAGCTAACTGCGAAACTTTAATTCCTTTATATAGTAAAGATTTTGAAGCTAACAAAACTAATGCAGTTTGGTTAAAAAGAGCGGTAAGCAGAATGTTTTACAAAGAATGTACTAACGATCCATTATACGAAAAGTTAGTGAAAGCTTACGATGCTGCAGAATCTTCGGCTGAAACAAAGTATTTTGTTGCAACTATTCTATTAAAGAATAAAAAGCAAACAGAAGCAATGTCTTACTTTAAGCAGTCTTTCGATTTACAAGATGATAACTTAAAGAAAGCAAAATTAGCTTACAAGATTGGAGCGATTTTAAAGAAAAAAGGACGTAAAAGTGAAGCTAGAAAGTATTTTGAAAACGCTTTACGTTTAAATCCTTCTAACAAAAACCCTCACTTATTAATAGCATCTATGTATGCAAGTAGCGCAAACAGTTGTGGTACTTCAAACTTTAATAAACGTGCTGTATTCTGGTTAGCGGCTAAAGAAGCTGCAAAGGCAGGAAGTAAAGGTTCTAAATACGTAGCTAGTTACAAAGCTAAAGCGCCAACAAGATCAGAGATTTTTTCTGAAGGAAATGGTGGAACTACCATTAAAATTGGATGTTGGATAGGACGTTCTGTAATGGTGCCAAAACTATAATTTATGAAAGCTAAATGCTTTAAATATTATATTATAAACTCAGTCATAGCAATTGCTATGACTTTGTTTTTTTCGTGTAATAACAACCGTAAATCTGTAGGTAATTTAGATATCTTAGCTAATGCGCCAGCTGGAATTGCCGATACTTTAAACCTAAAGTACACAGATTCTATGGTGTTAAAGGCAAATTTGCTGAGTCCTAAAATGTATGATTACAGTAATAGAAACTTCTCATTTACAGAGTTTCCAGAAGGTGTAGTCTTACATATTTACGATGGTGCTCACAAACACACGGTTTATGCAGATTATGCTATTACTTATAAGGATACCGATATTATTGACCTAAAAGGTAATGTTGTTATAGCAATGGCAACTAAAGACACCTTGTTTACCGAGCAGTTGTATTACAATCAGGATAAAGATTGGTTGTTTAATAATGAGAAATTCTCATTCCGATCTAAAGATTACGTGACTAATGGTGTTGGTTTCGATTCTGATAAAACCTTTAATAAAGTTGAAATTCTTGACTTTAGAGGTGAATTTGCTGTTGCAGAAGATTAAAACACGTCTAAATCTTCTTAAATTATTATATTTACAGAGTTAACATTAGTGATATGACTTTTTTAAAATACTTCCATTACGCTTACTTAATATTTGCAGTTTTATTTCTTTGGGATGCTTATGCCGAATGGGATAGTAGAGGTGTCGCTTCTTTATTACTTGGTGGAACCGCATTATTTATGTTCTTTTTTAGAAAACGATTTAATAAAAATCGTTTCGATAAGTAATTAATATGTCTACATCTATTGTCATATTAATAATACTTACTTCATTATTTTTATCTGCTTTTTTTTCAGGGATGGAAATCGCTTATGTGTCTTCAAATAAAATTCACATAGAAATAGAAAAAAAGCAAGAAGGTTTTTTAGCTAAGATCTTAGCCAAGCTTACAGCAAAACCTTCAAAGTTTATTGCAACCATGCTTATTGGTAACAATATTGCTTTAGTTGTCTATGGTTTTTTTATGGGCGATTTGTTAATTGATTGGTTTCAGGCATTTCTTCCATCAGATTATACTATTGTAAACTATCTGTTTAGCGACTTAAGTTTATTAACTCAAACAGTAATTACAACATTAATTATATTATTTACTGCAGAGTTTTTACCCAAAGTATTCTTTCAAATTTATGCCAATTCACTTTTAAAAATTTTAGCTTTTCCAGCTTATGTTTTTTATGTATTGTTTTCTTTTATTTCAGGGTTTGTCATTTGGATTTCAGATTTTGTCTTGAAGAAATTCTTTAAAACTGAAGGCGATCAGATTCAACTAGCATTTACTAAAGTAGAGTTAGGGCATTATATTACCGAGCAAATGGAAAGTGTAGAGGCGCACGATGAGGTAGATAGTGAAATACAAATTTTCAAGAACGCTTTAGAGTTTTCCGATGTGAAAGCGCGTGAGGTTATGGTGCCTAGAACCGAGCTTATGACTGTAGATATTTATTCTACTGTAGAGTCGGTAAAGCAATTATTTATAGAAACAGGGTATTCTAAAATTTTAGTATACAAGGAAAATGTAGATGATATTTTAGGCTATGTTCACTTTTTTGATATTTTCAAAAATCCACAAAATTTAGGGTCGGCTTTAATGCCTGTAGAATTGGTGCCGGAAACAATGCTAGCTAAAGATGTACTTAGTGTTTTAAGTAAAAAAAGACGAAGTATTGCTGTTGTTGTAGATGAGTATGGTGGAACGTCTGGTATTATGACTGTCGAAGATATTGTTGAGGAGCTTTTTGGTGAAATTGAAGACGAACACGATAATATTGATTTATTGAATAAGCAAATTAGTGACAATACGTTTCGTTTTTCAGCAAGATTAGATGTCGATGCGATTAATGAAACCTATAAATTAAACCTTCCTGAAGAAGAAAATTACGAAACTCTAGGCGGTTTAATTGTATCCTTTAATGAAGAAATTCCTAAAAAAGGCGAAATTATTGCCATTCAACATTTTAGATTTACCATTACTGAAGCTTCAAATAACAAAATTGATGCTGTAGAATTAAAGGTTTTAGACCAGGATTAGCAGTATTTTCCATAAAATTCGCTTTCATTTTTCTCCAAGCTTATATTAAGCTTTAGGTAAGTTGTGTTTTATCTTAAAAAGAGTTTTTATTATTCCTTTTAAAATGGTATTTTCGCTCACTATATTATAAAAATTTATAACATTATATAATGGCAATTTTAAATAAAATCAGACAAAAAACAGTTGTTTTAATTCTAGTAATCGCATTAGCATTATTTGCTTTTATCTTATCTAGTTTATTTGATAACAAAGACGCATTGTTAGGGAAATCTCAAAATGTTGTTGCAACAATTAACGGAGAAGACATTTCTAGAGAAGCTTTTATGTTTCAAGTAGAACAACAACAACGTCAATTAGGACCACAAGCAACATCTACACAAGTTATGAATCGTGTATTTGAAAACAACGTGAGACAAGCGGTAATGAATACTGAGTTTGAAAAATTAGGTCTTTCTGTAGAAACTGAGCAAATGCGCGAAATTTTACGTACCAACTTAGCGACTAGCCCAGAGTTTTTAAACGAAGCAGGTATTTTTGATGACAATAAGTTAACGGAGTATATTACTAACTTAAAAGAAACGTCTAAAGTACAATACCAACAATGGGTTTCTTACGAGCAAAGTATGGCAAACTCTGGTTTACAAACTAGCTACTTCAATTTAGTTAAAGCAGGAACTACAGCAACTTTAGAAGAAGGTAAATTAGCACATAAATTAGAAGGTGATAAAGTAAATATTAGCTTTGTGTCTGTGCCTTACACAACTATTGAAGATGCTAAAGTAACAGTTTCAGATAGTGAGATTAGTGCTTTTATTGGTGAAAACCCAAAGCAATACCAAGTAGATGCTACTACAGATTTACAATTTGTAATGTTTAAAGAAGAAGCTTCTGCTGCCGATATAGCTGCCATTAATACTAATTTAGCTGAACTTGTAAATGATAAAGAAGTTTACAACAACACAACTAAAGTAACGGAAACTAAAAAAGGATTTAAAAATACAGAAGCTATTGAGGTGTTTGTAAATGAAAATTCAGATGACTTTAAATACAATTCAGATTTCCTTATGAAGTCTCAATTACCAGCTATTGCTGCAGATACGTTAGTTAATTCTCCAATAGGATCAATTTACGGACCATATACTGATGGGACATATGCTAAATTATCTAAGTTAGTTGCTACAACTAAATTACCAGACTCAGTAAAAGCAAGACATATTTTAATTCCTTTTAAAGGTGCACAATCTGCTGCTCCAGAAGTTACAAAAACTGAAGAGGAAGCTAAAACATTTGCTGATAGCTTAACTACAATATTAAAAAGTAGTACCTCTAAATTTGAAACTTTTGTAACTGATTATTCTTCAGATAAAGGAAGTGTTGAAAAAGGTGGATTATATGACTTTTATCCTTACAACCAAATGGTGCCTGGATTTAGAGATTTTACTTTTGAAGGTAAAAAAGGAGATATTGGTGTAGTTAAAACGGTATTCGGTTTTCATATTATTGAAAATTTAGATCAAAAAGGTGAACAAACATTATACAAAGTAGCAACAATTGCTCGTAAGATTGAGCCAAGCGAAGCTACAGTAGATAAAGTATTTAGAGATGCTACAAGTTACGAAGTTGCTGTTGCAGATAAAGCATTTTCTGATGCTGCAAAAACAGCTAACTACGAAGTTAAACCAGTATTAAAAATTAAAGAATTAGACGAGAATATTCCTGGTTTAGGAAGTCAAAGAGCTGTTGTTAGATGGTCTTTTAACGAAGATACTGAAATAGGAGACTTTAAGCGTTTTAGTGTGCCTGGTGGATATGCAGTTGTACAATTAACTAAACGTACAGAAGCTGGTTTAATTCCTGTATCTGATGCACGTCTAACAATTGGACCTGAATTAATTAAAGAGAAAAAAGCAAAACAAATTATGGAAGCAGTTTCAGCGACTTCTTTAGAAGATTTTGCTAAAGCTAAAGGACAACAAGTAAAAACGTCTTCTGCTATTAATATGACTAATCCAACAGTTGCTGGAGCAGGAAGAGAGCCTTACGTTGTAGGTTATGCTTTTGGTTTAAAAGATGGTGAAACATCTAAGTTGTTAGTTGGTGAAACTGGTGTATTTATGATTAAGCGTACTGGATTTACTCCGGCAGTTAAGTTAGATAATTACCAATCTTTCGCTAACCAAGTAAGTACTAAAAAACTAAGTGCTGTACAAGGTCAATTATACAACGCGTTAAAAGACGCTGCTGATATTGAAGATAATAGAGCAAATACAGTACAGTAAAACTGATACTAAATTTTATCAAACTAAAAGGCTTAACTGAACGTTAAGCCTTTTTTTTGTGCTATATGTCGTATAACTTGTTAGTATATGATGTAATCTTTTTATTTTTGTAACTATATGATTTTTAGTAATTTAAAATGATTAAGTTATGAGAGATTTTTTAGTATTCATTTTGGTGTTTTCATTTGTGTTGAGTTTTGCTCAGGTAGGTATTGGTATTGTGGATCCGTTAGAAACACTTCACGTTAATGGTGGTGCGAGAATTTCATCAGGTTTAAGTTTAGGTAATACCAGTTTTGGCCCTTATAAATTAGTAGCGGTTGATGATAGTGAGCCTTCAATAATGATTGGGAATTCACTTTTAAACAAAGTTGAATCTGGAAGACTTACATTTAATGAAGGCTCTTCTACGTATAATACCTATCTAGATTCTTATTGTGGCTTTCAGATTACTCACGATGGTAACTATAATAGATTACTAATTACAGGTGCTTGTCCTTATCCGTTATCTGATCCAATAATGACCTTTTTACGAAGTAATAAAGTAGGTGTTGCTACCGAGTTTCCTACAAATCTGTTTTCGGTTAATGGAACGGTTGGAAAACCTGGAGGCGGTTCTTGGGCGGTTTATTCGGATAAGCGTCTTAAAAAGGATATAATAAGCTACAATGAATGGTTAAGTTTAATAATGAAAGTGAAACCCGTTAGTTTCTCTTACAACAATACATTTACTGAAACATTCGGCGTAGGCGATGGCACATCAACATCTAAAAAATTTCAAGTTGTTATTGCGCAAGAACTACAAATAATAGCGCCAGATATGGTTCGTGTTATTAATACAGATGTAAATGATACTGCCGATGCTGATGGCGGTTCGCCTGTTTTAAGTTCAAAAGATTATTTAGAAGTAGATCCAAGTAAATTTACTTGTGCTTTAATAAATTCGGTACAACAACAAGAACAAATTGAAACACAACAAGAAGAAATCGATGAATTAAAATTGATGGTGAATTCTCTAATGAAGAATAAAGATTAAAGGTGGAGCTCTAAGTTTTAACAAAATATGTTATTAATATCGAAGATAAAAGGGGGATAGAGTGCAATAAGAATGTCACTGTATTTTAATAAATTAAAAGGCTTAATGTACATTTAAGCCTTTTTTTTGGCTGTATGTCGTATAACTTATTATAAATAGTGTAATCTTTATGGATTTATAACATTCTGATTTTTTTCTTATGTTATTTATTAGTTTTTTGAGTATTTAATTTTTCTCTGTATCGGTTTGCTATAAGTCAGTTTCGCTATTTATTGATTTATTCTTAAAAATTTTAATTAAGCTTCGTTTTTATTATTGCTGGTTTTTAGATAGTTAAAAATTACTTTTAATTTAATGACAGAAAAGTGATATATATACTAGTTTTGCTTGTGAAGTAATGTTAAATAAGACTACATACTTCATATTGATCTTTCATATTTTTTAAGTCTTAAAAATAATATTTTTAAAAATAATGAAAAAAATAAGTTTGCTAACTTTAATGTTGGCTTTATCATTAGTGACATTTAATTGTTCTAATGACGACGAAATTAAATTAGTAGAGACAAATAATTCAAAAACTAGTTTGGCGATAGACAATTATGTCGGATTTGTTTCTGGTTTAGAAAATGAGTCAACAAATTTGACTAATGCTAGGTATAGTGGTAAGAATTATTTTGATAAAATAAATGAGTCTTTAGAGGTTTTACCAGAGGAGACTATTGTAACAAAAGATGTACTTATTTTAGCGACAGAGGAAATTTATATAGAAGGAACTTATGAGTTTTTCGAAAGTGTTGATTATTTAGCAAAAGAAGTAAAAAATAATGTTGTTAATGATACTATGACTGAAGATGAAAAACTATCTGCAGTTGTAAATTATTTAACTATTAATGATACTGCTTACAAAGCTGATGCTTCGGGAATGGGTATCGGAGGTGCTTCTGATAATTGTAAGCGTAGAGAACGTAATTGTCATATTTTAGTTACAGGTACTGCTATTTTAAGACATTTAGGTTGTGTGGCCGTAGCAGATAGTACTACTGTAGCTACTTGGGGTTCTACTAGTATGTTTTCTGTTTTATGTCATTCTACAGTAGCAGCTATGCATGCTGCTGGTACTAGTAATTGTATAATGGATTACGAAGAATGTATTCAAAATTAATTAGCTTATGTTTTATATAGCACCTGTTTTTCTTGTAGTATTTGTTTTGTTAGGGTTGTTTTTCTTTTACAAGAAAACTAAATTGGCTAAACCGCATTATAAAATATTTGTATTTTTCATATTGTTAGCTTTGTTTATGTTTTTATATATGATTTTAAGAAGATAAAACGTTGCCTTAAATAATTTGCAGTAAGTCAGTTGTTTGTATATGGCACTTATAAAAAGGCTTAATTTTAATTAAGCCTTTTTTAGCTATAACTAGAAAAACTTATAGTTGTTTTGGAGTTTAGTTTGGGTTATTGTTTTAGAGTTTAAATCAACTTGTGAAATCAAATATTGTTAATCTTTAGAACCGAAAATCTCATCTAAAAGCCATAAGTAATCACTTCTGTTTGAAACAAAATCTTTGTTAGAAATGTCTATAATTTTCACATTAAAGTTTTGTTGTGTTTTTAAGAAATCTAAATAGCCGGCATTAATTTTTTCTAAGTAATCATCTTTAATGTTTTGCTCGTAGTCTCTACCGCGCTTTTTAATATTTTCTTGTAAGCGTTCGGTGTTTTGGTATAGATAAATGTATAAGTCTGGCTTAGGGACATCTTTATACATTAAGTAAAATAACTTTTTATACAACGCAAATTCATCAGCTGGAAGTGTGATTTTAGAAAATATAAGCGACTTGAAAATATCGTAATCACTAATCATAAAATCACTAAACAAATCCAATTGAGCTAAATCGTCACTAATTTGTTGGTAGCGATCGGCAAGAAAAGACATTTCTAAAGTGAAGGCATAACGCTTTGCATCTTCGTAAAATTTTGGTAAAAACGGATTATCGGCAAAACGTTCTAAAATCAATTTGGCATTAAATTCATTTGAAATTAAATGCGCTAAACTGGTTTTTCCTGCACCAATATTTCCTTCAATAGCAATGTAATTATTTGTTTTAGTGGCGTAAATTTTTTTAGGATTCTTTAGCCATAAACTTTGTGCCTCAGGAATACTTTCGTCTTTACAATCCTCTAATAAAGCTTCAACAGTTTTTAAAAGTTTAGGATGTTTAAATTGAGGTGCTAAATCGTTAAGCGGTAATAAAACAAACTTGCGGTTTTGTGTTTCTATGTGGGGAATGCTTAGGTTAGTTTCACTAATTATAGCATCATCATAAAAAATAATATCCAAGTCTATTTCTCGGTTTTCATAACCAGCATTAGGTGTTTTATCGCGACCTAATTTTTTTTCAATAGCTTGTAATGCATTTAAAACTGAAAACGCATCAAGTGATGTTTCAACTTTAATACAGGTGTTAAAAAAATAATCGCCTTCAAAACCTAAAGCTTCCGTCTTATAAATCTTTGCAATTTGCGACACGTTACCAACACTCGCATAGATATGGTCTATGGCTTGTTGTAAGTAGTTAAGTTTATCACCTTTATTACTTCCAAGTGCTATGTAAACATTTTTTGTTTGCATCATAAGTAAGACAAATAAAGGAAAAGAATTTTACTTTTTAATGTGTTTTTCTATTCTTTTAATAACAACTTTTGGTACTTTAAGGCAATTCACACTTATTTAAATACTTAATTGATAAACTTATATTAATTGTAGCCTTTAAGTCGTTTCATTTTAAGTAATTTATAGCTTCAAATTTAATGTTACAATGAAAAAAGTCCTTAAAATCTCAGGAATCGTCATTCTGTTATTGGTTATATTCCTAATAGTAGCACCATTTTTATTTCAAGATAAAATAAAAGCAATGGTTAAAAACTTTGCGAACGATAATATTAATGCAACTGTAGATTTTAAAGACGTTAGCTTGAGCTTTTTATTAAGTTTCCCTAAAGCAAACTTAACAATCGACGAATTAACCATTACTAATTTTGCACCTTTTGAAGGTGATAAATTAGTCGATGTAAAAAGCATTGCCTTAGATTTTAGCATTACCGAATTATTTAAAGATAGTAGCGACGGACCAATTGAGGTAAAAAGTATTTATATAGACAATGCTTTGGTGAATTTAAAAACCAACAAAGCTGGTGCGATCAATTGGGACATTGCAAAAGCAAGTACAGGACCAAAAGCTATTGAAGCCGAAAAACCTAAAACCGAAGGTGGTTTTGCGTTTAAGTTAGACGACTATGCGATTACCAATAGTAACTTTAATTATTTAGATGAAAAGGTAGAAACTTACTTTTCGTTATCCGATTTAAACCATAGCGGACAAGGAACGTTTTCTCAAGCAGTTTCAGAATTGGCAACCAAAACAGATTCTAAAGTGTCGTTAAAAATTGGAGAGTCTTCATATTTAGAAAACAACAGCATCAGTTTAGATGCCACACTTGGTTTAGATTTAGAGAATAGTAAATACACGTTTAAAGAAAATAAAGCTATTATTAATCAATTGCCAATTGCGTTTTCTGGTTATTTTCAGCAGTTAGAGAAATCTCAAAAAATGGATTTAGAATTTCATAATACAGGTGCAAGTTTTAAAGACTTCTTAGCTTTAGTGCCTAAAGGATATTCTAAAGATTTAGCACAAGTAAATACCACAGGAAACTTTAGTTTAAAAGGTTTGGTTAAAGGCGAATTAAGCGAGACTAAAATTCCAACTTTAGATATTAATTTAATCTCTAAGAATGCCTCTTTTAAGTATAACGATTTACCGAAAACGGTTAAGAATATTAATTTAAATGCCGTAGTTAAAAACACCACTGGTTTGGTAGATGACACTTATGTAGATTTAAAAACACTTAACTTTAAGATAGATGAAGATGTATTTAAATCATCGGCTAAAATATCTAATCTAACTAAAAATATGGCGGTTAATGCCAATGTGGATGGGGTTTTAAATTTAGCAAACATTACAAAGGCCTATCCAATTGAATTAGAAAACGAGCTAACCGGTATTTTAAAAGCGAAATTAAATACTAGTTTCGATATGAATGCTATTGAAACGAATGCATATCAACGTATAAAAAATAATGGTAATGTTACGGTTGAAGGTTTTAAGTTTTCATCTAAAGACATTGTGAATCCTATTAATATTTCTAAAGCTAATGTTGGGTTTAAACCTGGTGTAATTAGTTTAGACGAGTTTAAAGCAACCACAGGAAAATCGGACTTGAATGCTACTGGACGCATAGATAATTTATTAGGGTTTTTGTTAAGTGATAAAAAATTAAAAGGAACCTTTAATGTGAATTCTAACACCTTTGGCGTAAGTGATTTTATGGTGGAAGCTTCCGAAGAAGACACGACAAGTTCTGAAACTAATGAGTCTGAAACTAACACTGCAAAGGAATCATTGAAGATTCCTGCTTTTTTAGATGCGACTATAAATGCCGATGCAAAAACGGTGTATTACGACAATCTAACGCTTAAAGATGTAAAAGGTCAGTTGGTTATTAAAGATGAAAAAGCACAGCTTAAAAACGTGAAATCAAACATTTTTGGTGGCGATTTAAGTATGGATGGTTTGGTAGATACCACTGCCGAAGTGCCAAATTTTAATATGAATTTAAATGCGCACGATTTTAACATTTCGCAATCCTTTAAAGACTTAGATTTATTAAAATCCTTAGCGCCTTTAGTGAAATTGTTTGAAGGAAAACTAAATAGTAAGATTGCTTTATCTGGAAAGTTAGATGGCGATTTTGCGCCAAATTTATCGACTATTACAGGTAACGCTTTAGCGGAATTGTTAACTACTGAATTTAAACCTCAGAATGAAAAAGTAATGTCTTTATTGCAAAACAAGCTAAGCTTTTTAGATTTTAGTAAGTTGAATGCAAAAGACATTATTGCTAAAATTGCTTTTAATAATGGTAAAGTAGAAATTCAGCCATTCGATTTAGCTTATGATGATATTGCGATTAAGGTTGGTGGTTCTCATAATTTAGAAAATAAGTTAGATTATAAAGCGGTATTGCAAGTTCCTGCTAAGTATTTAGGAAGTGATGTAACGGCTTTAATTAATAAAATTGACGATTCAGAAGTGAATAAAATCACTATACCTGTAACATCTAATATTACTGGAGATTTACTTAAACCAGCCGTTAAAACCGACTTATCCAGTGGTGTAAAAAGTTTAACGTCTCAGTTAATAGAAATTCAAAAGCAAAAATTAATAGGTCAAGGAAAAGATAAAATCAAAGATTTATTAGGCGATGTTTTAGGAGGAAATTCTAATAACAATGAAAATAATGACAGTAACTCTAATACTGGAGGCGTAATAAAAGATGTTCTTGGTGATGTTTTAGGCGGTAATAGCAATGATACTAAAGACTCTACAAAGACTGAAAGTAATCCAGTAAAGAATGTTTTTGGTAGCATTTTTGGACGAAAAAAGAAAAAGGATACTGTTAATTAAGACTTTATCATATTTTTTTAGTTTTTAGTTTAAAAATTAATAAGAAATATATTACATTTGCAGACCATTACAACACGCCTTTATAGTGATGTAATATTAAAGGATACAAAAACACATATAATTTACTATAATGTTAAGAATTGAAATC
Organism: Aurantibacter sp.; assembly: GCA_036821745.1. Lineage (GTDB taxonomy): Bacteria > Bacteroidota > Bacteroidia > Flavobacteriales > Flavobacteriaceae > Aurantibacter. The sequence continues at coordinate 14,352 of DAISIZ010000012.1, forward strand.
AAAGAAGGAGAAAACATCGAGAGAGCTTTAAAACGTTACAAGCGTAAGCATAGAAACGTAAAAGTAATGCAAAACTTAAGAGATAAGCAATACTTTACTAAGCCATCTGTTGTTAACAGACGTCAAGTACAAAAAGCTTCTTACATCCAAGGATTAAGAGACGCAGAAAACGTATAATTCTTTTTTGTCCCAAAATATTATACCACGTTAATTTAATTAACGTGGTTTTTTTGTTTTCAATAGTGAAATAAATTAATGATTGTTTTTTCTACTGATTACTGGCGCTTTAGCCATTCTTCTTTAAGAATGCTGTAGTATATTGTATCGCGTCTTCTGTTGTTAGTCATTAAAGAATGACTTCTTAAAATGCCTTCTTTTATCAATCCCACTTTTTTCATCGCTTTCTTAGCTGGAATGTTTAAAACATCGGTTTTAAATTCAATTCTAAGCGTTTGAGTTTCACTAAATAAATACTTGAAAAGTAATTGTTTAACGTGACCGTTAATTCCTGTGCCTTGGTGCGATTTTGCAATCCAAGTCCAGCCAATTTCTACACGTTTGTTAATATCAGAGATATTTCCAATTCTGGTAGTACCAATTATATTACCTGTTGAAGCATCAATAATAGTAAACGGTAAAGCTTGTTTTGTGTTTAATTCAGCTATAGCTTTATTAATCCATTCTTTTAAAATTGTTTCTTTTGAAAGGTTGGCCGTAAAATAATACCATTGCGCTTCGTCTTTAGTAAGTGCTTTCATTTCGTTAAAATCGCCTAATTGCATAGGTCTTAAAATAACGTGTTTTGAATGTATGGTCTTATTAAAGTCTATCATTTTAATGGTAATTATTACAGTTTAATTAACCGTTATTTTAACCACATAACCTTCGTTACTTCTAATATTACAAACGGTATCATCTTCAAAAATAAGATACTGACCTTTTATACCTTTTAAAACACCTTCATAAGTAGCCGTTTTACTAAAGTTTAAAGACTTCGGTTTTTTGGGGTATTGTAATACCGGAAAAACAATTTCGGTTTCTTGTTGTTCATCTAAAATGTATTCTTTGGCTACATCAGGAATATGTGCCAATAATTTATCGCGCCACTCAACTAAATTTTCATCTTTAATTTCATTTTTAAGCATTGTGCGCCAATTGGTTTTATCGCCAACAAAATCTTTTAAAGCGACTTCGGTAATTCCTGCTAAATAACGGTTAGGGACTTCTACTAACTCTATAGCTTCGTGAGCGCCTTGGTCTATCCAACGTGTTGGAACTTGTGTTTTTCTGGTAACCCCAACTTTAATATTACTGGAGTTGGCTAAATAGACAATATGTGGTTTTAATTGTACTTTTTTCTCGTAGTCTAAATCGCGATCTTCTTGTCCTAAATGTGCTTTACTTAATTCAGGTTTCATAATCCAATCAGCCGCTTGTGGAATATCAAAAAAACAGCTTTTACAAAACCCTTGTCTATAAATTTCCTTGTCTTTATGGCAACTCATACATTCATTTTTTACATAAGTAAAACGAATGGTTTTATTTAGTAATTGGTTGACGTGAATGAAATTATCATTAAAAACCAAGTAGTAATTTACTGGGCTTGCATATTCGGTAGTCATTTTTGTAATTACGCCTTCAAAAGTCATTTTGCTAAATTTAGTTAGGAGATTTTTGCTATTATATCAAATAGATTATAAAAATGGGCTAAAAATACGAAGACGCTTTGTTTTCTTTTGAAGCCGTAAAAGGATTGCTTAGTATTGATTAAGGAATTCTATTACAATAAAAAAAGAAGAGGAATGGTCAAGTATTTTTAGTCTATTTTTATAATCTATTTGGTATTATAATTAATAGTTTTATTTTTAGATTTTAAAGATAGAATAAAAATGCCAATACCGTTAGTTAATTCCGTTGCTTCCTGGTTTTTAAAAAAGCGATTTCATCAAATTGAATTGTTTTTAAAATACCCAAATGAAGTCCAAGAGGAGTTGCTGTTTTCTTTGTTAGAAACAGCAAAGGATACTGAGGTTGGTAAATCTTTCGAATTTTCTTCAATTACATCTTATAAAACGTTTTCTGAACGTGTGCCAATTTCAACTTACGAAGATTTTGAACCTAATATTGAGCGTTCTCGTCAAGGTGAGTCTAATATATTTTGGCCTAACGATATTAAATGGTTTGCTAAATCCAGCGGAACCACTAATTCTAAAAGTAAATTTATTCCTGTAAGTGAACAAGCGTTAGAGCATTGTCATTATGCTGCCGGAAAAGATTTGTTGTGTATGTATTTAAACAACAATCCTGAGTCGCAATTATTTACAGGAAAAAGTTTGCGTTTAGGTGGTAGTAAAGAATTATATAAAGAAAATGGGACTTCTTTTGGTGACTTAAGTGCGATATTAATTGATAATATGCCATTTTGGGCAGAGTATAGTAGTACGCCAAGTAATAAGGTGTCTTTAATGAGTGATTGGGAAACTAAAATGTCTGCTATAGTAAATGAAACTATTCAGGAAAATGTAACCAGTTTAGCTGGTGTGCCATCTTGGATGTTAGTGTTGCTTAATAATGTATTAGAAGCTACAGGGAAAGATAGTATTTTAGATATCTGGCCAAATCTGGAAGCTTATTTTCACGGAGGCGTAAGTTTTAATCCTTATGTAGAGCAATACAAAGCTATTTTACCAAAAAAGGATTTTAAATATTATGAAATTTATAATGCTTCTGAGGGCTTTTTTGCGATTCAAGATTTAAACGATTCCAGTGATTTATTACTAATGTTGGACTATGGTATTTTCTACGAGTTTATTCCAATGGATACTTATGGTACGTCACAACAAAAAATTATTCCATTAAGTGAAGTGGAGTTGCACAAAAACTATGCAGTAGTTATAACTACTAATGCAGGTTTATGGCGCTATAAAATTGGTGATACTATTCGTTTTGTTTCAATTAGTCCTTACCGAGTAAGAGTTTCTGGTCGTACTAAGCATCATATTAATGTGTTTGGTGAAGAGCTTATTATTGAAAATGCTGAGCAAGCTTTAAAACAAGTTTGTTTACAAACAGCTTCAGAAATTGTAGATTATACCGCTGCACCTGTTTTTATGGAAGGTAAAGAAAAAGGTGCACACGAATGGATGATTGAGTTTAAAACGCCTCCAAAAAATGTCATAGAGTTTAATGATTTGTTTGATAAAGCTCTAAAATCGGTGAATAGTGACTACGAAGCTAAACGTTATAATAATATGACGTTAAATTCACCTAAAATTAATGTCGCCCGACCAAAATTATTCTACGATTGGTTAAAGGAAAACGACAAACTCGGTGGACAACATAAAATACCAAGACTTTCTAATTCAAGAAGTTATATGGAAGAGCTGTTGATACTTAACTGTGAATAGATAATTTTTCTATTTAATTTCTATTTATTAAGCCGATGCCGAAATATTTTCTTTTAATAATATTTTATTAGGAATTTATTTGTGTTCTAGTAGGTGTATTTTAACGTTTTTTTTAAGCCGTTCATCTAAAAAAATATTTTAAAACTAGTAACTTAGTGTACATTCGTGCAAAATTTTAACGAAAACATAAAAAAACAACCTCTCTTTTGTAATGAAGCATCTAATAGTCAGTGTTTTAAGTTTAGTGTCTGTATTAACTTATGCGCAAGGACCCAAATCTTTATCTTATCCTACTTCAAGTATTTTTGAAAATGTTATTTTTTCTGAATCTGTAGGGGTTTTAGGAAAAAATGGTTTTAATTTTGAAATTTTAGATGCTGGGATAAGCACTAAATACACCGAGTATGGTTCTGGTTTTTTTAAAAATAAGTTTATTATGGTGTCTTCAAAGAAAATTGGAGGCTTAAGTAAATTAGATGCTAACACTGGTGAAGGTTATAAAAACCTTTTTTGTTTAGATATTGAGGATAATGGAAGTCTAAAAAAGCCTTTATTGTTTTCTCGTTTGGTAAACACAATGAAAAATAACGAAGGGCAAATTTCGTTTTCACCGGATGAACACACGATGTATTTTACAAGAAATAATGAAGGGGATACATCTACTTATAGTATTTACAAAACTAACTTGGAGGAAGGATCTAATGGAAATTGGATTAATCAAGTTAAATTAAATATCAATACAAATGATGGTTATTCTTTTGAGAATCCATCGGTAACTCGAGACGGAAAACAATTGTACTTTACATCTAATAAACCTGGTGGTTTTGGAGGTTTCGATTTATATGTGGCTAATATTTTAGCAGACGGAACTTTAGATGAAGCCAAAAATTTAGGGTCTAAAGTGAATACGACTAAAGATGATAAGTTTCCAACTTTTTCTAAAGACGGTTCTTATTTATTCTTTGCATCTCAAGGTCACGCTAATTTAGGTGGATTTGATTTGTTTAGATCACGTATTGGTAAAAACGCTTATAGTTTACCTTTAAACTTAGGAACAACAATCAATACTAAATATGATGAAATCGCTATGTATTTTGCTTCTAAAACAAGAGGTTATATGGCTTCAAGTAAAAGTTTTGGGAAAGGAAAGCAAGATATTTATAAGTTTGAGTTAAATGAAGTATTACAAACTATAGAAGGTAAAGTATTGGATGTGGTCACTTTATTACCACTTGAAAATGCGAAGTTAATCATTAGCGATGTTGATGGGAATGTGTTAAGTAAAAGTAATACGGATCAGGATGCTAAGTATGAGTTTGAAGTGAAGCCTTTTGAAAAGTATACAATTACTGTTGAAAAAGAAGGTTTTGAGCTTAAAGTAGTTGAGTTTGAATCGACTAAAGGAGATGATAGAACTTATCTTAAGAATATGCTAATGGAAGCTACTAAAGCTGAAATTGTAGAAGTAGAGGACGAGTTAGTAATCCAAGTAGAGAATATTTATTTTGACTTTGATAAAGCGAGTATCAAAAAAGCATCGACTATAACTTTAAATAAAGTGTATGATGTATTGAATGATCATCCTAATATGTCAATTTACATTAAAGCACATACAGATAGTAAAGGTAGTGCGCCGTATAACTTAAGGTTATCGGACAAGCGTGCAAAATCTGCGAGAACGTATTTAATTTCTAAAGGTGTAGACGCTTCAAGAATTAAAGCAAAAGGTTTCGGAGAATCTGACTTAATGTTTGATTGTGGTGCAAATTGTACTGAAGAGCAAGATGAACAGAATAGACGTATAGAATTTGTTATTGAAAAAGAATAATTCTTATTTATCCAATCAAGGAAAAACTAAAGACCACACTTAAACGTGTGGTTTTTTTTGTTTGTAAGTTAGGTGTTTGGTATTTAGTCGATTTTTGATGTAATATTAAAACGTAATTAAAGGCTGAATTTACATAAACTATTAGTAATTCTCGACTGAGCTAGAACGGACATAACTATTACTTTATTTGTAAGTGGTCTTTAAATAATGATAATTGATTCTATTTTGAATAAAAAAAAGCCAAACTCATAGAGTTTGGCTTTTGCTATTTGGGAGAAATAAAATCAGTTTATGAAACTGCTTTTAATTTCTTTAAAGTTACTTTATTAAGCTTTTTACTTGCGTAGTCTTTAGTGATTGAAACTTCTGTTGTGTCACTACCAGGTAATTCAAACATAGCATCCGTTAAGATTTCCTCACAAAGTGAACGTAAACCTCTGGCACCTAATTTGTATTCTATGGCTTTTTCTACAACATATTCTAAAGCTTCATCTGTAAAGTCTAAAGCAATTTCGTCCATACTAAATAGCTTCTTGTATTGCTTTACAATCGCATTTTTAGGTTCGGTTAAAATAGCTCTTAAGGTTTTACCATCTAAAGGATCCATATGAGTTAAAACTGGTAAACGACCAATAATTTCAGGTATTAAACCAAAGTCTTTTAAGTCTCTAGGTGTAATGTACTGTAATAAGTTGCTTTGGTCTACGTGATCATCGCTAATAGAAGCAGAATAACCTACGGCTTGCATATTTAAACGTTTAGAAATTACACGCTCAATACCATCAAAAGCACCACCAGCAATAAATAAAATATTTTCGGTGTTTACTTCAATAAATTTTTGGTCTGGATGTTTTCTTCCGCCTTTTGGTGGTACGTTAACAACGGTTCCTTCTAATAATTTTAAAAGTCCTTGTTGTACACCTTCACCAGAAACGTCTCTTGTAATTGATGGATTATCACTTTTACGTGCAATCTTATCAATTTCATCTATAAAAACAATTCCTTTTTCAGCTTTAGCTAAATCGTAATCTGCGGCCTGTAATAAACGTGTTAAAAGGCTTTCTACATCTTCACCTACATAACCAGCTTCCGTTAAAACCGTGGCGTCTACAATAGCTAAAGGTACGTTAAGCATCTTAGCAATAGTTTTAGCCATTAAGGTTTTACCTGTACCAGTTTGTCCAACCATTACAATATTAGACTTTTGGATTTCAATATCGTCATCACTGGCAGGTTGTAATAAACGTTTATAGTGGTTATAAACCGCTACAGACATTACTTTTTTGGTATGCTCTTGTCCAATAATATATTGGTCTAAAAAGGCTTTAATTTTTTGTGGTTTTTTCAGCATTAATTCTGCCGAAAGTTCACTTGTATCTTCCTCTTTAGATTCTTCTAAAACAATACCGTGTGCTTGCTGGATACAACGATCGCAAATATGCGCGTCAAATCCTGCAATTAATAAGTTTGTTTCTGGTTTTTTACGACCACAAAATGAGCATTCTAATTCTTGTTCTGCCATTTCTTTGTGTTTTTAATTTGGGGACAACGAAATTATTTACGTGCTAAAATTTCGTCAATCATTCCGTATTCTTTTGCTTTATCTGCTTTCATCCAGTAATCACGGTCTGAGTCTGCATATACCTTGTCGTATGATTGACCAGAATGCTTACTGATAATGTTATAAAGTTCTTCTTTTAAAATTAAGATTTCACGTGCAGTAATTTCAATATCACTCGCTTGTCCAGAAGCACCACCTAAAGGTTGGTGAATCATTACACGAGAATGTGTTAATCCGCTACGTTTACCTTCGGCACCAGCACATAATAAAACAGCGCCCATAGAAGCGGCCATTCCTGTACAAATTGTTGCTACGTCTGGTTTAATAAACTGCATAGTGTCATAAATACCTAAACCTGCATAAACGCTTCCTCCTGGAGAGTTAATGTAAATTTGAATGTCTTTATTAGCGTCTGTACTTTCTAAGAATAATAACTGTGCTTGGATAATATTAGCGACTTGGTCATTAATTCCTGTTCCTAAAAATATAATACGGTCCATCATTAAACGCGAGAATACATCAAAAATAGCGATGTTCATTTGGCGCTCTTCAATAATGTTTGGCGTTAAATTAGTTGGGTACATACTACTAATAATTTTATTATAGTAGTTGCTGTTTATTCCTTGGTCTTTTATGGCAAATTTTTCAAATTCTTTTCCGAAATCCATATAGTATGTTTTGTGTGTTATTTAATGATTTGAGTTGCCCGATTTAATAGGCAAACTTAAAAATACTATTATAAGTGCGTTAAATGAAATTTTTAGAGTGATTTTAACGTAAAAAAATAGACCTTGAATTAAGATAAATTCAAGGTCTAAATATACTAATAATTTCGTTAAATGTCCTTGAAGCTTTATTTAGCTTTCAATTGAATTTAAAGGTCTTATTTTTGAGCGCCGTAAACTTCAGTTACAAATGCTTCGTAGCTTAATTCTTTAGTTTTTACGTTTGTTTTCTCTTTGTATAAGTCTAATAATTTCTGGCTAACTACTTGCTCAGAAATTTTACGTACTTCATCTTGGTTAGATAATACACGAGATGCGATATCGTCTAATTCTTTATCAGAAGGATTAGTTTGACCAAACTGCGCCATTTGCATTTTAATCATTCCTTTTGCACTTTCTTTAACGTCTTCAAAGTCAACTTTTAAATCGTTGTCTTTCATTAATTTCCCTTCAATTAATTGGTAACGAATGCTTTTTTCAGACTTTTCAAATTCTGCTTTAGCTTCGTCTAAACTTAATTGTTTCTCACCAGCAGTTTGCATCCATTTTGTAAGGAATTCGCTTGGTAAGTCAAATTTTGTATTATCAACTAAGTGCTCAGTTACATCGTTTAAGAATTTCTGATCAGCTTGTTGTGCAAATTGCTTTTCAGCATCTGCTTTAATTTTTTCTTTTACTTCAGAAACCGTTTTAACAGCATCTTTACCAAATAATTTATCGAATAATTCTTGGTCTAATTC
>DAISIZ010000012.1:22622-26258 GCA_036821745.1 Aurantibacter sp.
TTCTAAACCATCAGCTTGCTCAACTTTTAAAGCATTTTTAAGAACGTTTTCGTCTTTAAATAAGCTTTTAGTTTTTAAGTTGATTTGGTCTCCCGGCTTAGCACCAATAAACTTCTTCTCGTTAGTTTTACCTTTAATTTGCTCTAAAGTGAATGTAAACTTGTTCTCAATACCTTCAGCTTCATTTGTGAATGTTCCAGTAATTTCAGAATCTGTAGCGATTTCGTTTTGAGCGATGATTTTACCGTATTGCTTTTGGATATTTACAATTTGGTCATCAATCATTTTGTCATCAGCTTTTACATCGTAACGTGTAATTTTTGTTTTAGCTGATAAATCCACATCAAATTCAGGAGATAATCCTAATTCAAATTCAAAAGAATAATCGTCTTCTTCCCAAGAGATATCTTTTATTCTTGGTAACGGGTTACCTAAAACGTCAATTTTCTCTTCAGTTAAATACTTGTTTAAGTTTTCTTGTAAAATTTTGTTTACTTCTTCAGCTAATACGGCTTTACCATATTGTTTTTTAACCATTCCCATTGGTACGTGACCTTTTCTAAATCCTGGAATGTTTGCTGTTTTACGGTAATCTGTAAGAATTTTTTCTACTTTTTCGCTATAATCTGCTTTAGCGATATCTACTTTAACAACTGCATTTAATGCGTCTATGTTTTCTCTTGTAATTTTCATTATGTAAAAATGATATAAAAATTGGAGTGCAAAAATACTGATTTTTTACACGTTAACAAAGTTTTTTAAGGGGTTGATTATCAGTCTACTTTTTCTTGTCTTTAATAAAAGAATGTAATAACCATTGTAATACCGAAAGTAATAGGCTAAATAATATGGCAGTCCAAATGGTATCTACGCTAAATCCGCTTATTAAGCTGTCGGCAAAAAAGATAATAATGGCGTTAATAACCAGTAGGAATAAGCCAAAGGTTAAAATAGTTATTGGTATGGTTAAAATAACTAATAAAGGTTTTACTAAGGTGTTTAATAATCCTAATACCACGGCTACGATTATAGCAGTGACGTAATTGTCTACAAAAACGCCGTTTAATACATTGGCTAAAAAGAAAATAGCTACAGCGTTTAGTAAAAGTTTAAGTAATAATGTCATTTAATTTGGGTGTTTATTTTGTAAGTCGCTAAAGCTTTGATTTTGTTACAGTTGGTTTGAGTTTATCGGCAGTGATAATTCTGTTGGTAAAAGAATTAATAGTGAGTTTTACTTGTTTTGCGTGATTTGTAATGTAAATGTTTTTGCCTTTTTTAATGAAATCACTCGCGTCAGTCTCTGTAATAATTGATCTAATTAATTCTTCTATAGCTTCGTTTGAAAGTTCTAAACTTAACTTTTTGTTTATTCTGCCATACACTAATTCGGTATAGCAAAGATTGTTGAGTATGGTGGTTTCGTAGTTGGTCATTTTTTCTCTTATATCTAACACTACTCCAGATAGTTGTTAAGGTAACTAAAATCAAAGCAATATTTGTAAAGTTGAATTTTCCATCGGTAGATAATTTGTAAAAAGTTATAGCAACAACTAAAATGGTCATAATAATTGCATAGTAGTAGCCTTTTTTAGATTCGAAAAATGACTTTTTACGTTCTATTTCACCATTGTTAAATTTCAATAGTTTAGTATCTATATTATGACATAAACTTACAAAATCTTCAGAATTACAGAAATTATCATTTGAGCTTATTCTAAGCGTTTTTCCATTCTTGAACTTGAATTTTATTCCAGCACCTTTCATCCAATGGATTTTGTAATAATCTAAATCATTAAAGTTAATAGTTTTATTATCCCATTTTAGTTATCGAGATGTTAATTCAAAATTAGAAGTTTTTACAGTGAATTTTTTTCTAAAAATAAGATAATAGGTGGCCGTAACTAAAAAGGCTAAACCCACCTTTATTAAACCTAAATTTATAATCCTTTTTAGTATAAATATTATAGCAGAAAAAACTCCAACTGTTGAAACGAGTAGGAATACAATCTGGAATTGATTTGTGTATTCAACATCTTTGAATTTACTCATTATTCTTGTCGTTACTGAATCCTATTCACCTAAAAAACTCATCACAAACTCGAAAAACTGCTTTGGGTTTTCGGCGTGTAACCAATGTCCAGCATTATCTACGGTTTTAATATTTGCTTTTGGGAAATGAATTTTTATTAGTTTTTCATCGGCTTCAGCAATGTATTCACTTTTATCGCCTCGTAAAAACAAGGTGTCTTTTAAAAATGTGCTGTGCATTGGTAAAGCTTCACCAACTTCCGAAACTTGGTCTTTTAAAACACTTAAATTAATACGTAAACCTAATTGGCCTTTTTCCACCCAATATAAGTTTTTAAGAAGAAACATACGCGTTCCAGGTTCTGTAACATAGTTTGATAAAGCTTGGTCGGCTTCACTACGCTTTTTTAAAACCTCAAAATTTAAAGAACTTAAACCTTCTAAAATGGCATCGTGATGAATCGGGTAGAAGCGCGGAGAAATATCGGCCACAATTAATTTAGAAACCAATTCTGGATATAATGTAGAAAATAACATTGCTGTTTTTCCGCCCATAGAATGTCCTAAAAGCACAATGTCTTTTAAGTTGTGTTCGTCGCAATAGTGTTTTAAGTCTTCGGCTAAAAGATCGTAATTAAATTGGTCGTTATTAAAACTGCGTCCGTGATTACGTTGGTCTACCAAATGAATTTCGTAACCATTCTCGCTAAATTGTCGCGCTAAAGTTTTCCAGTTGTCGCCCATACCTAAAAAACCGTGTAATATAATAAATGGTTGTCCTGAGCCTATAATGTTAGAATGGAGTTGCATATTTTTTTGTTTGAGGGTTTTTAGGGTTAGAAGTTTATAGGTTTATTGGGTTATAAGGTTTTGCTTTAGCTTCTTGTTTAGTAAATATTTTCCAATTGAAATAGGTGTTCTTCCGCCAGAAAGACTAAAACCTTTAGTACTTATATTATATGCTACCTTTTGGTCTAAAGGAATTATGATTAGTTTAAGCCCTTCTTTGTAAAATAAAGTTGATGCGTTTGCTTCATAATGATTCTTATATTTTTTGAGCGATATATCGTGTTTGGAAAAATAATCGTTAATTATTTTATCGTTTAAATCAGTTGTATTGTTGTTTGTTAAATATGAGATTTTCCTTTCATTTTTAAAAGCGAAAACAAACCAAAAAGTTAAAAGTACACCTATTGAAAAACCTAAACATTTTATTTGAAAAGGAATGTTTGTAGTTTGTGTTAGTAAAGGTATTCCAAATGCTAAAATTAAACACATTACAGGAAAAAAAACGAAATATTTGTCTTTGTCAAGTTCGTCTTTTGGGACTTTTTGGTTTTGTAACAATGAATCTGTTTTCAACATTATTAAAAAGTATATATTTTTATTTAAGTTTCTATTTAGAATTTAAGTAAAGTTTAGATTCTGCTATCCAGCAGAATGACAAAAAAAGAATGACAAGTCCCAATACTGAGCAATCTACTGTCTAATCTCTACAGACTAACGATTAAAAAAATGCTTAAGAAAGCTTATTTTTATACATATTAATGACGTTTTCAATTCCTAAGTATAAACTTTCGGCAACTAAAGCGTGACCAATAGAAA
>DAISIZ010000013.1:0-25478 GCA_036821745.1 Aurantibacter sp.
CTACAATTTTGATGATTTTGTAGTGACGTCATCGTTTACAGGAAAAGAACGTTTAGTGACTATTAATTCGCCAGATATTATTGAAGGGCAATTAAAAGGACAGTTTAAAGTGGCGGATATTCCTGCGCTTTTCGAGAATTCGATACAAAGTATTTACACCAATTATAAACCGCTTAAAATTGATGCACAGTATTTAGATTTCAACTTTAAAATTTATAACAAGGTTGTGGAAGTGTTTTTTCCTGAGTTAAATTTAGGGCCAAACACCTTCATTCGTGGTAAGGTAGAAAATGATGCAAAAGCATTTAAATTCACGTTTAATTCGCCACAAATTAAGTTGAAGGATTACTTCGCCAATAAAGTAGAAGTACAGGTAGATAATAGCAACCCGTTATTTAATACCTACATCGAATTAGATAGTTTAAACACCAAGTATTACAACGTGTCTAAATTCAATTTAATTAACGTGACACTTAACGATACGCTATATATTAGAAGTGATTTTAAAGGTGGAAAACAGAATAAAGATAAGTTCGATTTAAGTTTATATTACACCATTAATGAAGCTGGGAAATCAGTCGTTGGTTTTAAGAAAAGTGACGTGTTTTACAACGATACCAATTGGCAAATCAACAAAAATAGTAACGATTTAAACAAGGTAGCGTTTGACCGCGATTTTAAAGATTTTGATATTAAAGATTTCCTAATTAATGCAGGAAATGAAGAGATTAAGGTAGGTGGAATAGTCAAAGAATCCTACTACAAAGATTTAAAGTTAGATTTTAAAAACGTCGAACTCGCCAAGCTTTTGCCAGAAATAGATAGTGTCACGTTTGCAGGAACCATTAATGGGAAGTTAGATTGGTTTCAGGATAAAAAAATATACAAACCAAATGCCGATTTAACTATAAATAAACTTAAAATAAACAACCAGTTAATTGGAGATTTTGAAACCAAGATTTCAGGAAATAATAGTTTAACAGATTATAAGGTTTATGCTAAAATTAAAGATGATACAACCGACAGTTTCACAGTAAATGGAACGGTAGATGTTTCGGATGCAACGTCTAATATGAATTTAGATGCGCGATTTAATCAGTTTAATTTACAACCTTTAAACCCGTTTTTAGATGGTGTTTTAAAAGATATTAGAGGTAAAGCTAATGGTGTGATAAAAGTGTCTGGAAAAGCCACAAAACCTAATTTTAATGGTGATTTAAGATTAAACAATGCTGGTTTAGGCGTGCCATATCTTAATGTAGATTATGCCTTTAAGGAAAATGCAACAGTAACGCTAAAAGAACAAACTTTTGTGTTTAACGATATTAATATCACCGATACAAAAGATAAAACGACTGGTGTTTTAAAAGGAAGTATTAGTCACGTTAATTTTAATAAATGGCAGTTAGATTTAGGTGTTTCGGCAGATAGATTACTAATTTTAGATACCAAATATACCGAAGATGCCTTGTACTACGGAACAGGTTATATTGGTGGTGATGCCTTTATTCAAGGTCCAACCGAAGCTTTAGTGATTACCGTTGAAGCACAAACCAAATCGGGTACGGTTTTTAAAATTCCGTTAAACGAAAATGAAACTTTTGGAGATAATAGTTTTATTCACTTTTTAACACCAGAAGAAAAGGAAGCCAAACAAAGCGGAAAAGCGTTAGTGCTTGAAAACACGCAAGGTTTAGAAATGAATTTTGACTTAGATATTACCGAAGATGCCGAAATTGAAATCGTAATTGATAAAAACTCAGGTAGTACTATTAAAGGTCGAGGCGTTGGGTCGTTACTATTTGACATCAATACCAATGGTAAATTTAATATGTACGGCGATTATATTATATATGAAGGGGTTTATAATTTCTTCTATGCCGGTTTAGTACAAAAGGAATTTACCGTAGAACCTATTGTGAGTACTTTAGCTTGGAACGGAGAACCTTTTGATGCCTTAATAAATATAAAAGCCATTTATAAAACACGTGCTAATCCGTCGCCATTATTGGATAATCCTATTAATAGAAGTATTCCTGTGGAGTTGGAATTGGTACTTACCGAACAATTAGAAAAGCCAGAAGTAAACTACCAATTTACCTTTCCTAATGTGGATTCTACCGTAAAATCGGAGTTAAATTATAGGTTAGATTCTAAAGAAGAGCGCGAAAATCAAGCCTTATTTTTATTAGCATCTGGTGCTTTTAATCGCGGGTTTTCCGATGTGAATTTCTCTGGAACCATTACCGAACGTTTAAATGGATTAATTAATGGCTTTTTTGATGATAGCGATAATAAACTGAACATTGGGTTAAATTACGAAGCTGGTCAAAATCGTCCAGATTACCAAACCGATGATCGTGTTGGTGTAACTTTACAAACTAAGCTGTCGGATCGTATTTTAATTAACGGAAAAGTTGGTGTGCCAATTGGTGGCGCAACAGAATCGGTTATTGCTGGAGATGTGCAAGTCGATTTTCTTTTAAATGAAGATGGAACGCTAACCGCTAAAGTATTTAACCGTGAAAATAGTATCCGTAATTTTGGAGAAGAAATTGGTTACACGCAAGGTGTTGGTTTATCATATAATGTAGATTTTGATACGTTTGGCGAGTTAATGAATAAAATATTCAAGTCTAAAAAGAAGCGTGAAGAAGAAGAAGCTAAAGCACGTGAAGCCAAAGAAAAAGCCGATGCAGAAGCTAAGAAGAAAGAAAAAGATAATCCCTTACTAGATGATGTTGGTTTTAAAAAGAAACCTAAAAAATAATCAGTTTAAAAATTAGCATTCTTTATGGCTAAAGTTCATTTAGTTTAGTAGCTTTACTAAAAAAGAACGAACTATGGCTAAACCCATAAAAAAAATAGCAGTGTTAACGTCTGGTGGCGATTCGCCAGGAATGAATGCTGGAATTCGTGCAGTTGTTAGAACGTGTGCGTATTATAGTATAGAATGTGTTGGTGTGTACCGCGGATACGAAGGTATAATTGAAGGTGATTTTAAAGACTTAACTGCACGTAGTGTAAAAGGCATTGTCAACAAAGGCGGAACGGTTTTAAAATCGGCGCGCTCTATGGCATTTATGACTAAAGAAGGTAGAGAAGAAGCCTACAAGCAATTAAAAGCCTCTAATATTGATGCTTTTGTGGTGATTGGTGGCGATGGATCATTTACTGGTGCCGAAATTTTCAATAAAGAATTCAACTTTCCTGTTATGGGAATTCCTGGAACTATAGATAATGATATTTATGGAACTTCGCACACGTTGGGTTACGATACCGCTTTAAACACTGTGGTAGATGTGATTGATAAAATCCGTGATACGGCAAGTTCACATAACCGTTTATTCTTCGTGGAAGTAATGGGACGCGATGTAGGACATATTGCTTTAAACGCAGGTGTTGGTGCAGGAGCAGAGGAAATCCTTATTCCAGAAGAAGATATGGGATTAGATCGTTTGGTACAGTCGTTAATACGAAGTAAACTATCTGGAAAAACATCCAGTATTGTTGTGGTTGCTGAAGGTGATCAAACTGGCGAAAACGTTTTCGAACTTAAAAAGTACGTCGAAGCTAATATGGAAGAATACGAAGTGCGTGTTTCTGTATTAGGACATATGCAACGTGGTGGTTCTCCAAGCTGTTTTGACCGTGTTTTAGCCAGTAGAATGGGCGTAAAAGCCGTAGAAACCTTATTGGAGGGTAAATCGAATTATATGGTTGGTTTAGTGAATGATAAAATTCACATTACACCATTAAACGAAGCCATTAAAGGGAAACAAACTATTAATCAAGAATTAATTCGTGTGTCGGATATTATGTCGACGTAGGTTGAGTTTTGAAAAATAATTATATAATGAGTTCTTTTGTCCGTTCGAGCCTTTCGACTATCGCTCAAGACAGGCTAAAGTCGAGAACTAATTATAGATTTCTGCTTTCAAGATTAGTAGCAAAAGTGTTTTAATAAATACGATACTTTACAAATTGATTATTAACGAAAGTTAATGATGAATTAATAATAAAAAATAAGAATAGATTATGTCAGTATTAAGATTAGGAATAAACGGATTTGGACGCATTGGTCGCATTGTGTTTAGAGCAACCATAAACCGTCCAAATGTAGAAGTGGTAGCGATTAACGATTTATTAGACGTTGAACATTTAGCGTATTTATTAGAATATGATTCTGTTCACAGAAAATTAAATAACAGCATTGAAGTTAAAGATGGTAACTTAATTTTTGACGGTAAAACCATTCGTGTGACTGCAGAACGTGATCCTAAAAACTTAAAATGGGATGCCGTAAATACTGATGTTGTAGCAGAATGTACAGGGATTTTCAAAACTTTAGACACAGCGCAATATCATTTAGATGCTGGTGCTAAAAAAGTAGTGATTTCTGCGCCAAGTAAAGATGCACCAATGTTTGTATTAGGTGTAAATGACGAAAAATTAACTGCGGATATGAACATTGTATCTAACGCCTCTTGTACAACAAATTGTTTAGCGCCAATGGTTAAAATTATAGAAGATAATTTTGGACTTCAAGAAGGTTTAATGACCACAGTTCACGCGACAACAGCAACACAATTCACTGTAGATGGCGCTTCGAGGAAAAAATACAGAAGCGGACGTAGTGCATTATTAAATATAATTCCTGCCACGACTGGCGCCGCTAAAGCGGTTGGAAAAGTAATTCCAGAAGTGAATGGTAAACTAACAGGAATGGCTTTTAGAGTTCCTGTTGCAGATGTTTCGGTAGTCGATTTAACCGTTAAAACGAAAAAAGAAACCTCTTTAGAGGAAATCAAAAAAGCGTTCAAGAAAGCTTCAGAAACGACAATGAAAGGTGTTTTAGGTTATACTGAAGAATTAGTCGTATCGCAAGATTTTGTAAGCGACACCAGAACTTCAATTTTTGATGCAGATGCCAGTATTGAGTTAAACTCAACGTTTTTCAAATTGGTATGTTGGTACGATAACGAGTTTGGTTATTCGAATAAATTAGTAGACTTAGCAGAGAAAGTAAATAGTTTTTAAGAGTTAATTTTTGATAAAGCATAAATATGAAATTATACATTATCCAATTAATCATTGTATTAAGTGTTTATAGTTGCAATGCTCAATTAACAACAGTAAATATTAACACTTTAAATTATAACGAGAGTTGTTCTGGGAAATATTTTAAAGATATCGATGGTAATTTTAATAATTTCATAGGTTCTTGGAAAGGAATAGTCAATGATAGTATTACTTTTAAAGTTGAGTTATTTAAGTATTATTTACCTGAAGGAAAACCACCATTAGATTATTCTAAAGATATAATTACTGGTAAATATTATTTAATTGTTAACGAAGGGGAATCTTCAGAACAAATTATTTGTTCAGGTCAAAATATGGATAAAGTAGGGTTTGTCATTATTGCCGAAAGTAATGATGGAACGACTATGAAAGGTTCTATTTATGACACCTGTATTTCAAAAGAATTAGTTTCTACATTTGGTAATTTATCAATGAATTTAGGAAATAAAAACACAGCTCATTGGGGAATTACGCGTAAAGGAATCAGTTTGAAAGGAATGGATTACGTTATTCCTACGAATATTATTTTAACCAAACAGTAGTGTTATAATAGATTCAGATTAATTAAAGTATTAAAGATAAAATTGAATGATTGCAATTGTAGATAGTGGCTCAACTAAAGCAGACTGGATAATTATTGACGACAATGGAAACAGCCCTTATGATGTGATTAAAACAAAAGGTTTAAATCCTGCCGTAGTTGCTGTTGAAGATTTAAGAGCTGTTATTGAGTCACAAGAAACTTTAATGTCTGTTAACGACAACATCACTCAAGTACATTTATATGGTGCTGGTTGTGGTACAGAAAAGCCTAAGCAAGCTTTAAAATTAGTTTTAGAGTCTATTTTTACCAATGCTAAAGTTTCTGTTTTAGAAGATACTATGGCTGCCGTTTATGCCACCGTAAATAACCCAAAAGAAAAAGCTGTGGTTTGTATTTTAGGTACTGGATCCAATTGTAGTTATTATAATGGTGAAGATGTAGAGCAGCGCGTCGATTCTTTAGGTTATAGTATTATGGATGATGCTTCTGGTAATTACTTTGGGAAACAATTATTACGTGATTATTACTTCAATAAAATGCCTTCAGAAATCGCTAAAGATTTTAAAAATCAATACGATGTTACTGCAGACACCATTAAGTTTAACTTATATAAAAAAGCATTTCCAAACGCTTATTTAGCGAACTTTGCTCACTTTATGTCAAGGCACGAAACTTCTGATTATGTTAAATTACTTTTACAAAAAGGAGTAGATCTATTTATTGAAAATATGGTATTTCAATTTAAGGACGAATTACAAAATAATATACCTGTACATTTTGTGGGTTCTGTGGCTTTATTTAGCAAAGCACAAATTGAATCAGCAGGAGAAAAATATAATTTTAAAGTGGGCAATTTTGAACCTAAACCTATTGAAGGCTTGGTAGGGTTTCATTTGAAGTATTTATAAATTAAGAATATTATTTACCATCTCTAGATTTTAAATTATCTAAATCGGATGAAGATGTATGATGAGAAATAGCTTTTAAAGGTCCAATTAATAAAACCCATTTAAATATTTTATCGGCTAAAAATAAGGAAATAAGCATTAGGATTGAACATAGGATTATTCCTTTTATGTTAGTCAACGCATCATAAACAAATAGACATATAGTTGCTATTCCTAGTATTGGAGTAAATCCCAAAATTATCGCGCAAATTATTATTAAAAAACGTTTCATAGACAATTACAACGCAGCAATTACACTAATCTCCACATTTACAAACTTTGGTAAATTAGCAACTTCAACTGTTTCTCTTGCTGGTGCTGTAGCTTCATTAAAGTATTTTGCATAGACCGCATTAATACGACTAAAATTATGCATATCACTAATAAAAATAGAGCTTTTAATCACGTTTTCAAAAGTCATATTAGCTGCATATAGAACTGCTTTAAGGTTTTGCATAACTAATTCCGTTTCAGCCTCAATACTGTCTAAAACCAATTCATTTGTGTTTGGATCAATAGCTATTTGTCCAGAAGTATATAGCATATTTCTGTGCATTACAGCTTGGTTATATGGTCCAATAGGAGTAGGAGCTTTGTCAGTTTTAATAATGGTTTTCATAAGCTAGTTGTATTATAAACGTTCGTCTGGTTTACGACGTTGTTCGTATTTAAGATCTTTAAGTATGTTAGACTTAATACCTATAAAGAAATTCCAACGGTTGTAAGTTCCAAATGGTACCCAAGAGAAATTCATTTTCCAGCTTAATAAATCACGACTAAAACGTAATTGTGTTAAACCAAATCCGTTATTCTTAAAATCATAACTAGACGATCCACCAATACTCCAACGTGGTGCGATTTCTATATCACCTGAAAACATTAAAGAATGTGATGAAATTTCATTTTGCCTAGCTGTGTTAGAGTAGTTAGCTGCATAAGCTAATCTTAAACTCCACGGAATAGTGTAGTTGTAAAGTTCGCTTGGAGTATCATCTTCTTCATCATCTTTTTCAGAGAATTGATTATCAGAAAAATCTTGAGAAACTCCAAATAAATCATCATTTCTACCACCACTTAATAAACGATCGTTATCAGCATTAGTATTGCTTTTCTTCGATTTAGAATCACCATCTTTACTACTTAAACTATAACTTAACGTTAAGTTTGCACTTGTAAGTCTAAATAAACTCCCGTTATTATTAATATTAAATTTGTCTATACGATTGTTATTGTTATCCAAAGCATAAGGATCTAAAGTCGCTCCAAAATTAATATTCATTTTATCTTTTAGCAACTTCGTTCCACCAGTCATACGAACAGGACTCCATTTTAAAGAATCTCCAGATACATTATATGACGTTGTAAAATTTAAGTTATTTAAAATAGTAATTTTCTTAGGATCTACATTAGTTGTATCTCTATCTCTAACTTTTGCTTCTATGTTATTTGATAAGCCAATACCTATAGAACTAGAAAACGTATTGTTGGGAACACCAAAAGCACCACCTTCAAAACGCGTGTACTCTTGCCTTGCTATATCGCCAGCCGTATCACCGTCAGCATTAACAACCTCTACAGTATCATAATAATTATCGAATGCAGGATTTATATTGTAGCTAATACTAGGTCTCATAACGTGGCGTATAGCTTGTATGCTTTTTCCTTCGTTATTTTTATCAAAATTAAACATACCATAAACGGTTGTTCCTAAGCTGGTACTAAAATTATAAGTTCTAAAGGCATCAAAACCTTTAGCCTCTTCAGTAAATGACTGTCCAGTAGCGCCATCAATATATTTATCTACAGTTTCTACAACCCAAGTTTCATCATAAGTGGCATTAGCACTCATACTTAAGTATTTTAATACTTTAAAGTTAGTAGTAAGTGGTATAGAGTGTTTTGCACCTAAAATAGCTTCATCAAACATTTCCTTTTTAAAGAAGAATTCATCCGTTGTAGAGAATCTATTTTCAGCTCTTAAATTATATTGAACGTTAATATTTTCAATGGCACCTTTTTTAATTCCATCTTTAGGCGCTAAAGGGTAAATACGACCAATACTTCCTTGAAAGGTAGGTAAAGTCATATTAATAACTTGAGTTTGGGTGTTTTGTGTATGTGTTGCACTCAAGGTGTAATTAACTTGTGGTTCACCTGCAAAAGTTTTACTGTATGATACAGAAGATGATAAAGAATTATTTTGCGAGTTTGGTAAGTTAATTTGATTTAGAGATGTTTGATAATAGGTACTACTACCTAGGTTTACAGACGCAGAAAAACGAGAACTAGGATTCGCTTTTTGATCTTGCGTATGCGACCAACGTAAATTGTAAATAGTCGATTTAGAATAGTCTGGAAAACCACGCTCACTAGCAACTAAGTTTTCGTATCTAAATCCAAAATTACCACTATAATTATACTTAACGTTATACTTTGATTCTAAGCGTAAACCATAACTACTATTAGTGTAGTAATCTCCTAAAACTGCTAAATCAAAATAATCACTAAGAGCAAAATAATAACCTCCATTTTGTAAAAAGTAGCCACGAGTAGCATCTTCACCAAAACTTGGAAAAATTAAACCAGAGGTGCGTTTTTCACTCATTGGAAAAAAAGCAAATGGTAAACCAATTGGTGTAGGGACGTCGTAAACAAATAAATTAGTAACACCTGTAACAACTTTCTTTTCACTTTCGCCCGTAATAAACTTTCCTTTTCTTACTAAAAAATAATATTCAGGATCATCTAAATTTTCAGAAGTCGTAAGTTTTGCTCGTGACATAAAGTAAGTCGAGTCGTTTATACGCTTCGTTTTATCGGCAATAATATTCATACCATTTTGTTCGGTACGGGAATTAAATATTAACGCTTTTTGAGTATCATAATTAAAACGAATAGAATCTGGTTCTACCACATTATTACCTTGCTTAAAATTTGGTAATTGTGTGTATGCACCAGTTGAATCTTTTATGCGTCCTGCATAAACTTCATTTTTATTATAATCTATAACAATAATCCCCGCCTTAATTTCCATGTCTTCATAGTACACTTCGGCTTCATTGTATAAATATAGTTTGTTCTCTTTTCTGTTAAATCTATGGTAGTCCTTAGATTTATATTTTACGGCAGATTTTAAGAGTTGCTTTTTAGGTTTTACGGAGTCGTTTTGAGTAGAATCACTTTCTTTAATAGGTGGTTTTATTAAATCACCAACATTTAGTGTAGTGTCTTTCTGTACAACAGTCTTTTCAGGAGTAGATTGTGCAGGAATAGAACCTCCTTTTTTAGGCAGGTCTTGAGCTTGGCTTAACATGTTAATAAACAATGTAAAACTTAGCGTAAAAAGTATGTTTAATCGATTTGTATGCAATGCTTTTAAATGTATTTTTGTAAAAGTATGGCTCGGTTTTTGAAAACCCAAAACTACATATATTTTTCGTGATTCATTTAGTATTCACAAAATTTTAAATAATTAACTAATTTATTTGTTTAGACCCTATATAATTATGCAAACGAAATCTTTTTACACCTCAGTATGTCTTATGTTTTTATTAACGTTTGGGGCATTGTTTACGGTAAAAGCACAAAATGACAAATTTGTTGTGGTTTTAGATGCAGGTCATGGTGGTAAAGATAAAGGGAAACCACACAAGAAAGGCTTTCATGAAAAAGACATTGCATTATCTATTGTATTAAAAGTAGGGACAATTTTAGACCAGTATGAAGATATAAAAGTTATTTATACACGTAAAACTGATAAGTTTGTTCATTTAGTTGAGCGAGGTAATATTGCTAACAAAGCTAATGCCGATTTATTTGTGTCTGTTCATTGCAATGCGGCTGCTTCCAAACAAGCTCATGGAAGTGAAACTTTTGTTTTAGGACTACACGTTAATAAAAAAAATTTAGAGGTTGCTAAAGCAGAAAATGCCGTAATTTATTTAGAGGACAATCACGAAGAAGTCTATAAAGGTTACGATCCTAACAAGCCGGAATCTTTAATTGGTTTAACCTTAGCGCAAGAAGAATATTTAGACCAAAGTATTTTGTTAGCATCTTTAGTACAAAAGCAATTTAAGAACAAACTTAAACGTAAGAGTAGAGGTGTTAAACAAGCAGGTTTTATTGTGTTGCATCAAACGGTTATGCCAAGTATTTTAGTTGAAACTGGTTTTGTAACCAATCCTACTGAAGCAAAATATTTAACGAGTAAAAATGGCCAAAACAAATTAGCACAATCTATAGCAAATGCAGTCTCTACCTATAAGAAATCTATTGAAGTCCGTTTAAATACCGACGATTTACCAATTAATAACACGAATACTTCGCCAAATGAGACTATTGTGACTAAAGGTGTCATATTTAAAGTGCAATTGGCAGCAAGTAAGCGTAAGTTAGCAGAGAAGTCTTACAATTTTAAAGGTTTAAAACGTATTTCTAGACAAAAAGTTGGTCGTGTTTATAAGTATTATGCAGGTAATACATCTAATTACAAAGCTATTAAAGTTATTCAGCAAAAAGCGAAATCTAAAGGTTATAAAGATGCTTATGTTGTTGCGTTTAAAAATGGAAAACGCATAAAATTGTCTCAAGCTTTAAAAACTCCTTAATTAGACTAATTCTTTAGTATTTTATTTTTAATTTTGTTAGTAATATAAAAACAAACAATTTGAAACTTTCATTAGAAGTTAAAACGGCGTTGTTAGTCGTTCTAGGTATTATTTTTTTTATTTTTGGTTACAACTATTTAAAAGGTAAAAACCTATTAGAAATAGACAATACATATTACACCAGTTTTGACTTTAATGGGTTAAAACCATCAGCAGTGGTTACTATTAAAGGAAATGCCATAGGTAAAGTTACTGGTATTAAATATGACTTTACTTCAGGGAAAACCCGTGTGGCTTTTACGGTTAATCCAGAGTTAAATTTTTCTAAAGACGCAAAAGTAAGATTATACCAAGAAGGTTTAATGGGCGGAAACGCTTTAGCTATCATTCCTGCTAATACAGGCGAACGTGCTAAGCCAGGAGATTTTATTACCTCTGAAGTTGAAAAAAGTTTAATTGAATCTTTATCAAGTAATTTTTCAGGATTAAGTTCTGGTTTAGATGGTACATTAAAAACTGCCGATTCTTTAATGTCTAATTTAAATGTTCTAGTTTCTGATAATTCAGAAAAAGGGATTAAAAATGTTATTACTGAGTTAAACAGCACACTTAAAGCCTATAAAGAATTATCATACAATATTAATGGTGTGATTAAAAAGAATGACGAAAACATATCGTCTATCTTAAATAACTTTAAGACAGCAAGTCAAAATTTAGCATCATTATCTAGCGATTTAGAGAAAGCTAATTTAACGGCAACAATAGCCAAGTTAGATGGTACATTAACCAGTGTTAATACTATAATGACTGGTTTAGAAAATGGTAATGGCTCAATGGGTAAGTTGCTTAAAGACGATAAGCTTTATGCTAATTTAGAAGGCGCAACTAAACAATTAGAACAACTATTACGTGATTTAAAATTAAATCCAAAACGATATATTAATTTCTCAGTTTTTGGTAAAAAAGCTAAGATTTATGATGCTGAAGGAAACGAAATTAAAGACAAAAAATAAACAAACCGTTATATGAACTTTATACCTAACATTATTTTTGCATTACTATTAGCGGGTGGAATTGGTTATTTCGCTAAAAATGTAAAATCATTAATTCGTAATATTAAATTAGGACGCGATAAAGACGTTAGTGACGACAAGCCACAACGTATGAAAAATATGATAAACATTGCCCTTGGGCAAAGTAAAATGGTAAAACGTCCAGTATCTGGTTTTTTACACGTTGTAGTTTACATTGGTTTTGTCATTATAAATATTGAAGTTTTAGAAATCATTATCGACGGACTTTTCGGAACTCATCGTATTGGATTATCAATCTTACCAGTATCGGTTTATGGTTTCTTAATAGGAACGTTCGAGGTTTTAGCTGTTGCAGTTCTCGCGGCAGTAGTTGTATTTTGGTTGCGTCGTAATGTTATAAATATTAAACGTTTTTTAAGTGCCGAAATGAAAGGTTGGCCAAAAAATGATGGAAATATTATCTTATATTTCGAAGTCGTTTTAATGTGCTTATTCCTAGTAATGAATGCTACTGATTCAGTTCACGTTATTGAAGCTACAGGAACTACATTTCAAGCCTTAGACTCAGGAAACGTAATTAGTCAGTTTATAGCTCCTTTATTTTCAGGATTTTCAGATACGACATTAAGCATTATTGAGCGTTCTGCTTGGTGGATTCACATTGCCGGAATCTTAGTATTCTTAAACTACCTTTATTATTCTAAACACTTACATATCTTATTAGCATTTCCAAATGTATACTACGGTAAATTAACACCAAAAGGGCAGTTTACAAATAACGATGCTGTTACTAAGGAAGTGCAGTTAATGATGGATCCTAATGCCGATCCTTTTGCAGCAGCACCAGCTGGTGAAGAAGAAGCAGAGCCAGAAAAATTTGGTGCTAGTGACGTGCAAGATTTAACGTGGTTAAACCTATTAAATTCATACACGTGTACAGAATGTGGACGTTGTACTAGTGAATGTCCAGCAAATCTAACTGGTAAAAAATTATCGCCACGTAAGATTATGATGGATACGCGTGACCGTTTAACCGAAGTTGGTAAAAACATAGACGCCAACAAAGGTGTTTTTGTACCAGACGGAAAGCAATTATTAAACGATTACATCACGCCAGAAGAACTTTGGGCTTGTACAAGTTGTAACGCTTGTGTAGAAGCTTGTCCGGTAAGTATCGATCCATTAAATATCATTATGGAAATGCGTCGTTACTTGGTTATGGAAGAAAGTGCGGCACCAACAGAATTAAACAACATGATGTCTAATATAGAAAACAACGGTGCGCCTTGGCCTTACAACCAACAAGACCGTTTAAACTGGAAAGACGAAGCTTAAAATAATTATGGCGTTACCAATATCCTGAATTTAGTTCAGGACATTGGTCAGGCTTTCGGCAGTAGCTCTCTGCGAGGAGCTCCAACAAAGCCTCAATCCTTAACGCAAAACACAACACATAATATGAGACAGTTTGTATACCATAACTATAGTATTATTATAATGATAGCAATTATTTTAGCTTCATTAAGTATTTATGTTATAAACGTATATAATACAGGTTTTTTTGGAGGCTTAGTCTCAGGGTTTCTGAGTGCAATTGCATTTGGATTATTAGTTACACCAAAACGAAAATTTTTAAAAGAAGATCAATAAGTTTATTAGTAAAGCCAAACACTTAACCCAATAAACTCCTAAACATAAAAACAATGAGCGAATCACTTAAAGTGCCAACAATGGCAGAATTTATGGCAGAAGGAAAGCAACCAGAAATTTTATTTTGGGTTGGTTCTGCTGGTAGTTATGACGATAGAGCTAAAAAAATTACCAAAGCATTTGTAAAGCTTTTAAACAAAGCTAATGTAGACTTTGCAGTTTTAGGAACTGAAGAAAGTTGTACCGGTGATATCGCTAAGCGTGCAGGAAACGAGTTTTTATTTCAAATGCAAGCGGTAATGAATATAGAAGTATTAAACGCTTACGAAGTAAAGCGTATCGTGACTTGCGATCCGCACTCATTTAACTGTATTAAAAACGAATATCCAGGATTAGGTGGTACTTACGATGTAGTTCACCATACACAGTACATTAAAGAATTAATGGACAACGGACGTTTAGAAGTTAAAGAAGATACTTTTAAAGGAAAACGTATTACGTTTCATGACCCATGTTATTTAGGTCGTGCTAATAACGAATATAATGCACCAAGAGATGTTTTAGCTTCAACTAAAGCTAATTTAGTTGAAATGAAACGTTCTAAAAATACCGCTTTATGTTGTGGTGCTGGTGGCGCACAAATGTTTAAAGAGCCTGAAGCTGGGCAAATGGACATTAATGTATTACGTACCGAAGACGCTTTAAAAACCAATCCAGATATTATTGCAACCGGTTGCCCGTATTGTAATACCATGATGAGTGATGGAATTAAGTTTAAAGAAAAAGAAAACAGCATCGTTGTAAAAGATGTTGCCGAATTAATTGCTGAAGCTAAAGGTTTATAATGAGTTTTATTAATAGAAACAAAGTGTTTATTCGTTCTGGGATTATTTCAGGATTAGTCTTTGCTTTAATTATGGCAGGTTTCGATTATTTTAAAGACCAACCATTTTCAGTCCTAAAGTTTGCTATGCATTCTGTGTTTTTCGGATTGTTTAATGGTTACATGGCTTATAGAAAGTTTAAAAAAGACCAAAACGAGGCTTAATAAATAATAGTAATACGTCAGTTCGAGTGATTTTATCCCGATAACTATCGGAAAATAAATTGTATCGAGAATATCTCAACGACTTACAAATAAATAATAAAAATATTACCGTGTTAGTAGATTTTAAAACCTTACCAGAAACATCAAAAGTGTGGATTTATCAAGCCAATCGTTCATTTAGTGAAGACGAATTAGCTGAAATCACCAAAAAACTAGAAATCTTTATAGGAAACTGGGCTGCACACGGTACAGGTTTAGAAGCAGGTTTCGAAATTCGTTATAAACGTTTTATCATAATAGCAGTAAATCAAGATAATCAAACAGCTACAGGTTGTTCTATAGATGCTTCTGTACATTTTATCATGCAATTAGAGAAAGACTATAATGTAGATTTAATGGATAAAATGAACGTCTCTTACAAACAAGGTGAATATGTAGCTTACAAAACCTTAACCGATTTCCGTAAGATGGCAAAAGATAGAGCCGTTACTGGAAAAACCATTGTATTTAACAACTTAGTGACAAACATTGGTGAACTTAACGAAGCTTGGGAAATCCCAGCAAGTTTGTCTTGGCATAACCGCTTTTTGAAGTAAGGCAAATGAAGTTTGGCAGTTTCGAAATTAGTAAAGAGTTTTAATTTGTTTGTTATCTGTTTTTGGGTTGTGACTGTATTGTTGTTGGTTGGTCTTTATTTGTATAAATCTGGTGTTCAGTTTGATTGATTATTGTTTTTTCTTTATCATTTCTAAAATCGTTAGATTCTCTTAGTTCTTTTTTAGCGATAATTATTATGATGTTTATACAGTATAAAACACCAATTCATTTCAATAATTTCTATTGATTGAACCACAGACGACTAATACGATTCCAGATGAAAATAAGAGAATTCAAAGTTAATTAAAATCTAATAAAATAAAACTTAGGATAATGGACTCAATTTTTAATGTAAAAAAATAAGTTATGTGTAATAAACTAATTATCATTCTGATGATATTAAATTTATCTTGTAAGAAGGCTGTAATAGAAAAACCTATTTTGAAACAAACTTATATTGAACTTAAACTAAATGATACTTTCGTTAAAAATAAATATAATAAAGGAGAGTTTAGAATACTTTCATATTTGAATGATAGTGTTAAAAAAACTCCAAAAGATTTTAAATTTGCAAGCTTATTTGTGACTATAAGTAGTAAAAATGTTGAAGAAGTTTTTGAAATTGAATGTGATACTTTTTATGAAAAAACGGAAAAACTTAAAGACACTATGATTATCCCATTTTATGTTAAGTCTAATTTAACTGGTAAATCAAATTTTGTTTCGATTGTAGATATAGAGTATATACTAAATGCAACCAAATTCAAAGACACGAGTAAACGTAAAGTTATAAAAGATAGATATACAGTTACGAAACCAGTTTATATTTTTGATAAATAGTTACCCAATTGACGCTAATATATCAAAGTAATGGCTACCGCTAGTTTATTACTATTGGCGTTAAGAGTAAGTAAATAGAAAAAAGCTTTTGCATTAATTTGTAGAAGCTTTTTTGTTTTAAAATAATTCCAAAATAAATTACTAAAACACTTTTAAGTTCATTAGCTTGCGCGCCTAAATTCTCACTAATGGCAAGCGATATATTTCTACTTAGTATTTCAGGAAAAGACAAACCAGGATTAACGTCTGGCTTAACTAAAGTATTAGCAAAATACGATGCTAAAATTTTAGATATTGGTCAAGCAAATATTCACGATACTTTGTCATTAGGGATATTGTTTCAAGTAAAATCAGGAAAGCCATCAGCGAAAGCTTTAAAAGATTTATTATTTAAGTCTTACGAGTTAAAAGTAAAAGCAAAGTTTAAACCTATTTCTTTAGAAGATTATGAAGAATGGGTAAATCAGCAAGGGAAAAACCGTTATATCGTAACGCTTTTAGGCGAGAGTTTAGAAGCTAAGCAAATCTCAGAAGTCGCTAAAGTTATAGCTAAAAACGACTTAAATATTGATGCCATAAAACGATTAACAGGAAGAACATCGTTATTAGAAAACAATGAAGATCCAAAAGCATCCATACAATTATCTATTCGTGGTGCAATAAAAGACAAACTAAAATTTACAGAGAAGTTTTTAAATATCTCAAAAGAATTAAATGTAGATATTGCTTTTCAACAAGATGATAGCTACCAAAGAAACCGACGTTTGGTGTGTTTCGATATGGATTCTACGTTAATACAAACCGAAGTTATAGACGAGTTGGCTAAATTGGCTGGTGTAGGACAAGAGGTTAGTAGAATAACCGAATTGGCTATGCAAGGTGAAATAGATTTTAATAAAAGTTTTAAGCAACGTATTGCTTTATTAAAAGGCTTAAAAGAAGATGTTTTACAAGAGGTTGCTCTTAATTTGCCTATCACTAAAGGTACAAAACGTCTAATCGATACCTTAAAGGTTTTCGGTTATAAAACCGCTATTTTATCTGGTGGATTTACTTATTTTGGAAATTATCTACAAAAAGAATTAGGGATTGATTATGTGTTTGCTAATCAGCTAGAGTTTAAAAATGGTGTTTTAACTGGTAATTATTTAGGTGATATTGTAGATGGCAATAAAAAAGCAGAATACCTAAAACAAATTGCAGACAAAGAGCAAATTCACATTAATCAAACTATAGCAATAGGCGATGGCGCTAACGATATTCCAATGTTAAACACAGCTGGTTTAGGAATTGCTTTTCATGCGAAACCGCACGTTAAAAATAACACACAAAATTCTATTAGTAGTATTGGTTTAGATGGTGTTTTATATTTATTAGGTTATCACGATAAACATATTGATGCTATTGAATTATAGTCACGTATTTAGTTAACAACTATCTTAATAAAATCCGCAGAAAAACCTTAAAAAAACTCTCGTAAAAACGTATTTTGGCACAGATTTAGTTCTTAAACCAACAAGACTAAAAATATACCAATATGCGATACGCCATTTATCTACTTTTATTAGTAGTTTCTATACATACAATCCAAGCACAAAACACACCTAATCCGTTATTAGCGAGCAACGAACAAGCTCAAAAAAAATGGGTAGATAGTGTTTATAATTCATTGAATCTTAAAGAGAAAATTGCCCAATTGTATATGGTGCAAGTATTTTCTAATCAAGATAAGGCCACAAAGCTTAAAGTTTTAAACGATGTTAGGAATAATAAAGTTGGTGGAATTATCTATTCTAAAGGTGGACCCGTTTTACAAGCCAAATTAAATAACGAATTACAAGCCATTGCAAAAGTCCCTTTATTAATTGGTATGGACGCGGAATGGGGTTTGAGTATGCGTTTAGATTCGACTTTTTCTTTTCCTTGGAATATGACTTTAGGTGCGGTTAAAGATTTAAAGTTAATAGAACAAACCGGAAGACAATTAGGTGAGCATTGCAAACGTTTAGGCGTTCATTTTAATTTTGCGCCTGTGGTAGATATTAATACCAATCCTAAAAACCCAATTATTGGAAATCGTTCTTTTGGTGAAGATCGAGATAATGTGACTGATAAAGCGATGGCGTTTATGAATGGTATGCAAAGCGTTGGTGTTTTAGCTAATGCCAAACATTTTCCTGGTCATGGTGATACGAGTACAGATTCGCATAAAACCCTACCAACTATAGAATTTGATGCAAAACGTATTGATTCTGTAGAATTATATCCGTATAGAAAATTGATACAAAAAGGCTTATCAAGCGTTATGGTGGCGCACTTAAACATTCCAAGTTTAGAGTCGCGTGATGGTTATCCGTCGTCAATTTCAGAAAATATAGTTACAGGAATTCTAAAACAACAATTACGTTTTAAAGGTTTAATTTTTACGGATGCTTTAAGCATGAAAGGCGTATCTAACTTTAGTAAACCTGGCGATATTGATTTAGCAGCGTTTCTTGCAGGAAATGACGTGATGTTAATGAGTGAAGATGTTTCTACAGGAATTAATAAAATTGAAGAAGCTTATACGAATGGAACTATTAAAGAAGAACGCTTGGCGCTTTCTGTAAAGAAAGTGTTAATGGCAAAGTATAAAGTTGGTTTAAATAACTATTTACCAATTGGAACTTCTAAATTAATAGACGATTTAAATCGTGTAAAAGACACGGTTTTGTATGAAGAATTATTAGAAAATGCTATTACAGTAGCCAAAGATACATTGAACTTATTGCCGTTTAAACAGCTTGAAAATAAGCAGTTTGCATATGTTAATTTTGGAGACGATACGTATAAACCATTCTTAAATACGTTGAATAAATACACTAAAGTCACTCATATAAAAGATGAAAATTTAGATGTGCTTATCAATAAGTTAAAGCCTTATAATACAGTTATTATTGGTTTCCATAAATCTAATGCTAGTCCTTGGAAGTCACATAAATTCACAAATAAAGAATTAGTATGGTTGTATGAAATAGCAAGAACTAATCGCGTGATTTTAAATGTTTTTACAAAACCTTATGCTTTATTAGATTTACAAACCATTGCTAATTTTGAAGCTATTGTGGTTGGCTATCAAAATAGTGCTATAGGACAAGAAAAAACAGCACAATTGCTATTTGGTGCAATCGATGCCAAAGGAACTTTACCTGTTTCAGTAGGAAATGGATTAAAAGTAGGGACAGGAAAACAGTATAATCACATTAGCCGTTTAGGATATACCATTCCAGAACGCGCAGGAATGAATCCAGAAACTTTATTAAAAATTGATTCTATTGCTAAATATGCCATTAAAGAGAAAATGACTCCTGGAATTCAGGTTTTAGTGGCTAAAAATGGTAAAGTGATTTACGATAAAAACTTTGGATATCATACGTATTCTAAAAAACAAAAAGTTAGTTTTAGTGATGTGTACGATATCGCTTCAATTACAAAAATTGCAGCGACTTTACCTTTAATGATGGAGTTGGAGGAGCAAGGTGTGATTTCGCTTAATTCAAAATTAAAAACCTTATTACCAGAATTAACGAATAGTAACAAAGCGAATATTTCAATTCGTAAAATGCTATCGCATTATGCAAAATTAAAACCTTGGATTCCTTTTTATGTCAATACTCTAGATAGTATTACTAAACAACCATTACCGGAGTTTTATAGTAAAAAACGCAGTAAAACCTATAATGTAAAAGTGTCTAAAAACTTATACATTAAAAAGTCTTACAACGATTCTATTTTTAAATACATAAAAGAGTCAGATTTATTAGAACGTTTGCGTTATAGGTATAGTGATTTACCGTATTACATCTTAAAAAAGTACATTGAAAAACATTACAACAAAGGTTTAGATGAATTGGTTCAAGATCATTTTTACAAATCAATTGGGATGAATAATACGACGTATAACCCTATTGGAAAACTAAAATCTAAACACATTATTCCAACAGAACGCGATAATTATTTCCGTTATCAAGAAGTAAAAGGATATGTGCATGATATGGGCGCAGCCATGCAAGGTGGCGTTGGTGGTCATGCAGGTGTTTTTAGTAGTGCAAATGATATGGCGAAGCTGTTTCAAATGTATATTCAAAAAGGGTTTTATGGCGGTAAACGTTATTTAAAACCTGAAACTTTAGATAAGTTTAATACTTGTTACTATTGTAGTGCTAATAATAGAAGAGGTGTTGGTTTCGATAAACCTCAGTTAGGAGAAAGTGGTGCAACTTGTGGTTGTGCATCACCAAAAAGTTTTGGGCATTCTGGTTTTACAGGAACTTTTGCTTGGGTAGATCCAGATCAAGATTTGGTGTATATTTTCTTAGCGAATAGAACCTATCCTGTGGCAGGAAGAAACCGATTATCGCGTGAAGATATTCGTGCTAATATTCAACAAGTCATTTATGACGCAATTATTGAATAATTCTTGTTATTTTTATAGTCTTTAACCGACAATACAACAAGAAAACAAACTTTTATATGAAAATAGCTATTGTATGTTACCCAACTTTTGGCGGAAGTGGTGTGGTTGCAACCGAATTAGGTTTAGAATTATCTAAACGCGGACACGAAATTCACTTTATTACATACAATCAACCTGTTCGTTTGGACTTATTAAATCCTAATGTACATTTTCATGAAGTAACCGTTCCTGAATATCCTTTATTTCATTATCAACCTTATGAGTTAGCGTTATCGAGTAAGTTAGTGGACATGATAAAGCTTCATAAAATTGAAGTTATGCATGTGCATTATGCGATTCCACACGCGTATGCGGCTTATATGGCACAAAAAATATTATTAGAAGATGATATTTTTGTTCCTATTGTAACAACACTTCATGGTACTGATATTACTTTAGTTGGTAATCACCCGTTTTATAAGCCGGCAGTAACATTTTCAATTAATAAATCTAATGCAGTTACAGCGGTTTCACAGAGTTTAAAAGATGATACTTTACGTTTATTTGATATTAAAAATGAAATAAATGTGGTGACTAACTTTATAGATATGACCAAGTTTGAACATCAGTTTACGGAATGTAAACGTGGTGTTATGGCAGAAGATCATGAGAAAATAATTACGCACATAAGTAATTTACGTAGTGTAAAACGTATTCCAGATGTTATTAAAATTTTTAATAATATTCAAAAAGAAATCCCTTCTAAACTAATTATGGTTGGCGAAGGACCAGAACGCGAAGGCGCAGAACAACTATGTGCAGAATTAGGTATTACTAACAAGGTTGTTTTTGTTGGTAATAGTAATGAAATTGACCGTATTTTATGTTTTAGTGACTTGTTTCTGTTACCAAGTGAAACTGAAAGTTTTGGTTTATCGGCATTAGAAGCAATGGCAAGTAGTGTTCCTGTTATTTCAAGTAATGCTGGAGGAATTCCCGAAGTAAATAAAAATGGTTTTTCTGGATATTTAAGTGATGTTGGTAATGTTGATGAAATGAGTAAAAATGCGATTTCTATCCTTAGTAATGATTCAACATTAAAAATATTTAAAACAAATGCCAAGCAACAAGCGCGAAAATTTGCGATTAATCAGATTGTACCTAAATATGAAGCGATCTATGAAAAAGCGCTAAACAATTCAAATAAAGCATAAAAAAGCCTTTTCAATAAAGAAAAGGCTTAGTTTAAGTAGGTATTTGTGAATTGGGATATCTGTCTATTGTAAAACCATATCTGTACTTTCAAAAATCTTATCAGCAGAACTCGCGATAAAACCTTTAAATAACTCACCGTTTGGTAATTCGTAACGGTAAGCAAATTCGTAGTAACAAGAAGTGATTTCTTTAACACCTTCTTCAAATTGTACTTCAAATTTATCAGCTAAAATACTTGACTGTCTTAAGTATTCCTCAGCAGTTCCTTTAATTTCTCCACCAGAAGCATTCATTTCAAAACCGTTAGCCTTAATAAATTCGTTGACTTCTTCAATAGAATCAAACGTATCTAATTTATTAATGTCAACAGTAAAGTGGTTAGAACAAAATCCGTTAATGTATAACCAACCAGCGTATTCTGACTCTTCTAATAACGTTGAGTAAGTTTCAAAGTTTGGTGTGTTCCATAAACGTCCTTTAAATACTAATTCTACAGCTGGAATAGCATCAAAATCAACTTGGTCTAAAGTAGCTTTAACCGTATTTTGTAAATCTTCAGATAATTCAGACGTTAATAACTGACTGATAAATACTAAAGGTGCGTTTTTATCTGTTTTATGAGCAAAATGCTTAGCATAAAGCTTCTTTTTTTCAAAATGATAATCATTTACATATTCGTAACCATTATTTAAAAAAGTGGTTGCTAATACATCAATATTTACTCTTGGGTCATCAAAGGTTCTAAATGCAACGTGATCGTTGAAAATTGTATTTCCTTCGTTTACGAATAAATCTTTTACTTTTTGGGCAGATGGCGTACGTTCAGTGTACTCATTCCATAATTTTCCAAATAATTCTGTTGTAGACATAATTAAAAATATGATTATTAATACTGCAAAAATAAATCAATTTAGTTTTATTAATGACTCATAAGCGTTATTTTTGTCTAAATAAATGTATTATTTTGATATGTTTTTGTTTTTACAACATAAAAACTGTCAATCTGATTATTTTGAATTTAAAAAGCATTCCAAATGAGTCAACTTGATTATACCGATCAGCAAATATTGGCACTATTAAAGCAAGATGCCAGAACTGCATTCTCTAAAATAGCGTCAGAGCTCAACATTTCGAACTCTTTAGTACATCAACGTATTAAAAAGATGAAAGATGATGGTGTAATAAAAAAAGCCGATTTATTATTAGACGAGAAAAAGTTAGGTTATAGTACCAAAGCTTATGTTGGTATTCGTTTAAAAGAAGCCAGATTTGCCGAAAAAGTCGTGAATGCCTTACAAACCATACCAGAAATTACAGAATGTAACTATGTATCGGGAAAGTATGCTATTTTTGCATTAATATATTCTAAGAATAATGATCATTTACGAAGCATTTTGTACAATCAAATTCACGAAATTGAAGGTGTTGGAGGCACAGACTCTTTTATCTGCTTTTCAACGAATTTCGATAGATCTGTTCCAGTAATTCAGCCTTAATTATTTTATGAAATCACAATTATTACAACTTAAAGAACAGTTAAAAGGCGAATTAAAAATTGACGCTTTACATAAAGGAATTTATGCAACGGATGCTTCGGTTTATAGAAAATTACCTTTAGGAGTTGCATACCCAAAAGATACAAATGATTTAAAGATATTAATAGACTTTGCAAACCAAAATAACAGCTCTTTAATACCAAGAACTGCAGGAACATCTTTAGCAGGGCAATGTGTTGGAGAAGGTTTAATTGTTGATGTATCTAAGCATTTTACTGAAATAACAAGTTTAAACAGAGAAAAAAAGCAAGTTACTGTAAAACCAGGAGTTGTGCGCGATGAGCTAAATCGTTACTTGAAACCTTTTGGTTTGTTTTTTGGACCCAATACATCTACTTCAAACCGCTGTATGATTGGTGGAATGGTGGGAAATAATTCATCAGGAACAACCTCAATTCAATATGGTGTTACCAGAGATAAAATAGTAGCCTTAAAAACCATTTTATCTGATGGTTCTGAAGCTAAATTTGGAGCAATTACCAAAGAAACTTTTTTAGAAAAAGTAAATCAGAATACCTTAGAAGGACAACTTTACAAAACGGTTTATGACAAGTTAAAACCAGAAGATGTTCAAAATAGAATTGAAAGTGAATTTCCAAAACCTTCAATTCATAGAAGAAATACTGGTTATGCCATAGACGAGTTATTATGGTCTAACGTCTTTGGAAAACGCGAACGTAATTTTAATTTCTGTGATTTATTATCTGGAAGTGAAGGAACCTTAGCATTTACCACAGAAATCACCTTACAATTAGACGATTTACCGCCAACAAATGCGGTAATGGTGGCATCACACTACAAATCGGTAGCCGATTGTTTAAATGATGTCGAAAACACAATGAAACACAACTTGTACACGTGTGAAATGATGGATAAAATCATTTTAGACTGTACAAAAAATAATAAAACACAATTACGTAACCGTTTCTTTATTGAAGGCGATCCTGAAGCGATTTTAATGCTTGAAATTAAAGCAGAAACGATTGCTATTGCTAAAGAAAAGGCACAATTATTAATTGCCGATTTAGAAGCTAAAGGATTAAGTTATGCGAATCCTATTTTGGTTGGTAACGAAATTAATCAAGCTTTAGAATTGCGTAAAGCTGGTTTAGGTTTATTAGGAAATATGGTTGGTGACCGTAAAGCAGTAGCTTGTATTGAAGATACGGCAGTTGCTTTACCAGATTTAGCCAATTTTATTGCCGATTTCTCCGTATTAATGGATAAACACCAACAGCAAGCTGTGTATTATGCTCACGCAGGTGCAGGGGAAATTCATTTACGACCAATTCTTAATTTAAAAACCAAAGGCGATGTTGGTTTGTTTAGACAAATCACAACCGATGTAGCACATTTAACCAAAAAGTATCAAGGTTCATTTAGTGGTGAACACGGTGACGGTATTGTGCGTGCTGAGTTTTTACCGATTATGATTGGTAAAGAAAATTACCAATTGTGTTGCGAAATCAAGCAGTTATTTGATCCTAAAAACATATTCAACCCAGGTAAAATAGTCGATGCGCCTAAAATGGACGAATCGCTACGTTATGAGATTGATAGAAAAGAACCGGAGCTAAAAACCTTAATGAATTTTGACGATTCTAAAGGCTATTTACGTTTGGCTGAAAAATGTAATGGTTCTGGTGATTGTAGAAAAAGCCCTGAAGCTGGAGGCGCAATGTGTCCAAGTTACCGTGCTACAAAGGACGAGAAAGACGTCACACGTTCCAGAGCAAATGCTTTACGAGAGTTTTTAACCAATTCAGATAAAGTTAATGCGTTTAATTCCGAAGAAATTAAAACCTCTTTAGATTTATGTTTAAGCTGTAAAGCTTGTGCAAGTGAATGTCCAAGTAACGTGGATATTTCGGTGTTAAAGTCAGAGTTTTTATACCAATACCAAAAGGAAAACGGATTTAG
>DAISIZ010000014.1:0-9925 GCA_036821745.1 Aurantibacter sp.
GTTATTTTGTGAGTAGCGACTTTAATAAAGCCATTTTGTCTTATGACGAAGCTATAAAAGTTGGCGCTTTAGAAAAGGATTATGCTGTGTTTCAAAAAGCGTTGAGTTATGGTAGTTTAGGCAATCAAACTAAAAAAGTAAGCACATTAGAAAACTTCTTGAAAACCTATAAAACATCAAACTTAACCGATGACGTTTTATACACTTTAGGAAATGCCTACATAGACAATCGCGAAACGGACAAAGCAATGTCAACTTACACGACTTTAGTGACCAATCATCCAAATAGCTTGTTGGTGTCTAAGTCGTTATTGCGTCAAGGTTTATCGTATTATAATAACAGTAAAAACACTGAAGCTTTAGCGAAATTTAAGCAAATCACTAAAGATTTTCCTAATACAGCCGAAGCTAATCAAGCAGTTTCTACAGCACGTTTAATTTATATCGATTTAGGAAAAGTTGA
Source organism: Aurantibacter sp. (assembly GCA_036821745.1). GTDB lineage: Bacteria > Bacteroidota > Bacteroidia > Flavobacteriales > Flavobacteriaceae > Aurantibacter. The sequence continues at coordinate 464 of DAISIZ010000014.1, forward strand.
CGAATATGCCACTTGGGTGAATACCTTAGATTTTGTTGAAGTTACCGATGCCGATTTAGACAACGCCACATATCAGTCAGCCGAAAAGCAATTTTTAGATGAAAATAATAAGTCTGCTATAAAGCAATTCAACGTGTATTTAACACAATTTGAAAATGGTTTACACGCTTTAGAAGCGCATTTTTATTTAGCTCAATTATACTTTAAAGACGATTTGCAAGAGAATGCAAAACCACATTTTATAGACGTTGTAAATAGACCGAAAAGCGAATTTACCGAGGAATCTTTATTGCGTTTATCACAAATTAATTTGGCAGTTAAAAATTGGGAAACTTCAATTCCTGTGTTAAACCGATTAGAGGCAGAAGCGAATTTTAATCAGAATGTATTGTTTGCGCAATCCAACTTAATGAAAGCGCATTACGAGTTAAAAGATTACGAAAATGCGGAAGCGTCGGCGAACAAAGTATTAGAAAATACGGCGATAGATAACAGCATTAAAAACGATGCGCGAATTATTATTGCACGTTCGGCAATACAAACTAACGACGAGGAAAAAGCACAATTGGCTTACGCCGAAGTTGAAAAAACAGCGACTGGTAAAATTGCTTCCGAAGCTTTATACTACAGCGCCTATTTTAAAAATAAAGCGAATAAGTTTGAAGCATCTAATACAGTAGCGCAACAATTAGCCAAAGAATATTCGAGCTATAAATATTATGGTGCTAAAGGTTTAGTCATTATGGCTAAAAATTATAATGGTTTAGGCGATGCGTTTCAAGCGACTTACATTTTAGAAAGCGTGATTAAGAATTTTAGTCAGTTTGAAGATGTGGTAAATGAAGCCAAAGACATTTTAGCCTCAATTAAAATGGAGCAAGCTAAAACCAATTCTTCGGTTATTCCTGAAGAAACAACGCCACAAAACTAAGCTCATTTTTCAACAATTAATACAATTAAAACGTTACGTTTTATGCAACATATAAAATTTACAGTTCTATTTATTTTTAGTGTTTTTACTTTACAAGTTCAGGCGCAAGAACGCGAATCCGATACTTTAAAAACCGATGTGATTAATGTGATTAAACCTTACACGCCATCAATTAGCGATGCGTTTAAAGTGAAAGAGCAACCTAATCTTAACGATACTGAGCCATCAATGAAAAAGCCTATTCAGTATAATATTTTTTCGTTTCCTGTAGCGTCTACATTTACGCCAGCAAAAGGAACGGCGCAAGTGATTGATAAACCTAAAAAAGAGAAACTATACAGTAATTATGCAAGTTTAGCTTTAGGTAGCAATGTCACACTTTTAGCCGATGTGTATTTGAATCACAGCTTGGGACGAAACCAAAGTGTTGGTGCATATTTATCGCACGCATCCACACAAACTGGTGTGAGTAATGCTATTGCCGATACGGATTTGTCAAATTCTAAAATTGACTTAAATTACGCCAATAGAGAAAAAGATTTAGCCTATACTATTAATGCAGGTTATGGCATTAAAACCAATAATTGGTATGGTTTGCAACAACAATTATTTACCGAGCAAACAGCCGATTCTTTAGACTTAAAACAACGTTATTCTAACGCGTATGTTTCTGGAGATTTAACGCTGGAAGATGGTATTGTAAATTCGGCAGGCTTATTATTTAGACGTTTTAGTGATGCTTATAGTTCGGCAGAAAACCGATTTAAAATCGAAGCCAATTCTAAGATTGATATTTTAGAAGAAGTCGTGAATGTTGGACTTGAAATAGATCACGTTTCTGGAACTTTTGACCAAAATTATTTCAGTACAGATGGCATAAAATACGCCAATACACAAATTGGTTTATTACCAACGTATGTCTTTACGCAAGATGATTTAGTGGTTAATTTAGGATTCAAAACTGTATTTGCTAACGATGCGGAATTAGGGAAAAGTAAGTTCTTTATTTATCCAAATGTGACCGCTTCTTATAATTTAGTAGATGGTTATGTGTCGCTTTTTGGTGGCTTAACTGGTGGCTTAAATCAGAATTCTTATTACGCTTTCGCGGAAGAAAATCAGTTTGTATCGCCTGACTTATTCATTACACCAACCGATGAGCAATACAAAGCCTTTGCAGGAATGCGTGGTAAAATTACAGCTACGGTAAGTTATGAAGTGAATGGAAGTTATGGCGCATCAAAAGCACAAGCTTTATTTGTAAATAACGAAATCACAAACACACAACAACCGTATACGTTTGGAAATTCATTTGGCGTAGTTTACGATAATATGACAACCATTAGTTTAGGCGGACGATTAGATGTGAAAATGAATCAAGATTTAACCGTTGGTGTAAAAGGTAACTACTTTGGCTACAATACAAAAACCCAAGAAGAAGCTTGGAATATGCCAAACTTGAAAGCATCAGTTTTTGCAGATTATAAGTTTACTGAAAAGATTTATGCAGGCGTGAGTTTATTTTATGTTGGTACACGAAAAGATTTAGTATTCAAAGAAGGTTTAGTATCTCCAACCGAACCAGCAACCGTTACTTTAGGAAGCTATTTAGATGCTAATATTAATGCAGGTTACCGTTATAACGACCGATTAACTTTCTTTATGAAAGGACAAAATTTAACCTCTACTAATTACCGTAAATGGCAAAACACGCCAGTTCAAGGTATAGAGATTTTAGCAGGTGCAAATTATAAGTTTGATTTTTAAATTAGCAGAGTTTCAATAAAGCTTGTTATATATTTAACAAACTTTCGTTACTTGTTATTTATATATGTTCAAAGCGTCTTTTTAGTTAAAGATGCTTTTTTTATTCATAACTTAGCGTTAATAAAACTAATTAACTCTTATTTAAATGAAAATTGTTCAGTTACTAACCTTAGTCATTTTGTTTTCATCTTGTAAAACAGAACCTTCAAAAATTAAAGCCGATACTTTGGTAATTAATGCCAATGCTTATACGGTAAATTCAAACTTTGATAAAGCAGAAGCTTTCGTTATTAAAAATGGAAAATTTTTAGACGTTGGGGAAACCGAAACACTTCAAAATAAATATCATGCCAATGAGATTATTGACGCTAAAAATCAAACTGTTTTACCTGGTTTAATCGATGCGCATTGTCATTTTTATGGTTTAGGCTTAAATCAATTACAAGTTAATTTAGTTGGAACTAAAAGTTATGATGAGGTGATTGAGCGAGTAGTTGCATTTCAAAAAGAACGTAACACAGCTTTTATTATAGGTAGAGGTTGGGATCAAAACGATTGGGACATAAAAGAGTTTCCAACCAAAGATAAGTTAGATGAATTATTTCCAGAGACTCCAGTTGCTTTAACGAGAATTGATGGACACGCCATGTTATGTAACCAAGCTGCATTAAATTTAGCTAAAATTACAATAAACACGCCTCCAAATGGTGGCGATATTTTTAAAAATAATAATCAGTTAACAGGTGTTCTAATTGATAATCCTATGGCTTTAGTTGAAGCGACTTTTCCTAAAATGAGTAAAGAACAGCAAATCACTGCGCTTCAAGAAGCACAAAGAATTACAGCTGGTTTAGGATTAACTACTGTGAGCGATGCAGGTTTGGATAGACAAGTGATTGAGCTTATTGATAGCTTACAGCAAGCCAATGTTTTAGATACACGTATTTATGCTATGATTAGTAATAATAATGCTAATTTAGATTACTATTTGCCCAAAGGGAAAGTGAAAACAGATCGTTTAAATGTGCAGTCAGTAAAAGTGTATGCCGATGGTGCTTTGGGTTCTCGTGGTGCTGTTTTAAAGGATTCTTATTCTGATAAACACAACCATTTTGGAGCTATGATTATTGGTGTAGAAAAATATAAAGCTTTAGCTAATCGTATTGCAAAATCAGAATACCAAATGAATACGCATGCTATTGGCGATTCGGCAAATCGTGTCGTGCTACAAACTTATAAAAACGTGTTACAAGGTCAATCTAACCGAAGATGGCGCGTAGAACACGCACAAGTGGTTACAGATAATGATATGAGTTTCTTTGAAAATGAAAATATTGTGCCTTCTATACAACCAACTCATGCTACCAGCGATATGTATTGGGCAGAAGACCGATTAGGCGCAAAGCGTATAAAAGGCGCTTATGCGTACAAAACCTTACTTCAAAAAAGTGGTAAAGTAGCTTTAGGAACCGATTTTCCTGTTGAGCAAGTAAATCCGTTTTTAACGTTTTACGCTTCTACAACACGACAAGATGTGTCTGGTTATCCTGAAAATGGCTTTAATAAAAATGAAGCCTTAACACGAGAAGAAACTTTAAAGGGAATGACCATTTGGGCTGCGTATTCTAATTTTGAAGATCAAGAAAAAGGAAGTATAGAAGTAGGTAAGTTCGCCGATTTTATTATTCTTGATCGCGATATTATGACAGTTGATAAAACTAAAATCCCAACAACTAAAGTAAAGTCGACTTATATAAATGGAGAAAAAATATAAAGTAAGAACGCAACCTTTTCTGATTTATGACATCTCATAAATGTATAAAGAAAGTTTAGCCATATAACTTTCTTTTATATTGGTTGAAAATTTAAGACTTCACTGTTCCCTAAAGCAGTGAAGTTTTTTTATGGCATCATTTTGGCTTAGTATTTTGAAGTTCGTTAAATAGCGATTACTTTTACCTTAAATTAACCATTATGAAAAGATTATTTACACTATTAGCATTAACTGTTTGTTTGTTCGGACAAGCACAATCTGAAACCTATTCAAAAGAAGTTAAATCGGCTTTAGAAAACAACGGAACCGTTGCTTACTATGATAATGTGGTAGATAAACTATTTGGTTTACTAAAAGAGAATTATAAAACTCAAAATGTGCCAGATGAGGTTTGGACAGAATTAGAAGCTGTAAAACCTATGGCTGTTAAAAATTTAGTTGAATTAGTTACTCAAGCTTACTTACCTTTATTTAATGAAGAAGACGTTAAAAATATGAATGCTTTTTACGCAACAGATGCAGGAAAGAATTTATTTACAAAACGTAATTTGTCATCAGAGCAAAAACAAGCTTTAGAGCAATTCTACCAAACCGAAACAGGAAATAAAATTGTAATCAATCAAGAAACTTTAGATGCTTCTATGAAAAATACCTCTCAAAACTGGAGTGGTAATTTATACTTGCAATTAGTTGACGCTTTAACTGCAAAAGGTTACGTAAAACAATAATTGTTTAAAGTGATTAGTTTCTTCGTTTTGTCATTCCGCTGTAAAGCAGAATCCATTATAAATAGGATTTTAAAATTAACTTTTTAGTAAATAAGAATATTATAGATTCTGCGTCGGAGCGCAGAAAGACAAGCCTGATGTTTTTCGTTTTGTCATTCTGCTGAAAAGCAGAACCCATTATGATTAGGATTTTAAAATTAACTTATTAATAAGCATATAAAAGCCTTGAATTTCAACAATGAAATTCAGGGCTTTTAGTTTTCTAATGTCTAACCACTAAAGACTAATTACTAACTCGCGCTAAATAATCAAAATGCTCACCTTCGGTAATTAATTCACATTTTAATCCAACAGAAGTGCTAGCGGTTAATAAAGTATTAAAATCTAAATACAACCATTTCATAGGTGTTTCTTTTTCGCCTTTATAACTTAAAAAGTAATCTAATTCGCCATAGTAATTGGCATTGGTATCAATCCAAAAACCACCATCTTCATCTTCGTACATATATTTAATATCGCTGGAATCTATTAAAATTTGCCCGTTGTCATTTAATAGCGACTTTAAATGTTTTAGGTAGTGCGGTACATCGTTTAGAGTTTGAAAAATTCCAGTGCCATTCATTAGTAATAGAATGGTATCAAAGGTTTCAGTTTCGTCTAATAAAGCCTTTTGTTCGGTGTTTATAACGCCACGTTGTTTAGACACTTCAATAGCACCTTTAGAGATGTCTATGGCTTTTACGGTTTGGTTTTGTTCTTGTAAATACAAACTATGAGAACCAGAACCACAACCCACATCTAAAATAGAACCTTTTGCTAATTTTAAAGCTTTCTGTTCTAATTTAGGCATCGCTTTAAAGTCGCGAAACAAATAGGGAAGTGGTAATTCATCTTCGTCAGAAATATGTGTAGCCGTCATTAAATCTTCGGTGTAATTACCGTTGTGATAATCTAATAAAGCTTGTCCAAAAAGGTCTTTCATAGGTGTTGGTTTTGTTAATTTCCACGGCAGTGAAAATCTCTTTTTAAGTGTGATTAATTAAATAAGGTGTATTTAATATCTAACTTTAACTATTTTTGCACTATGGAACAATTTCTAAACTATTTACCAAAGCTTGCCAAAGATAAGCATAAGGAGAATAAAACCTTTTTTACAAAGCTTAAAAAACGTGCGCCAAAGCAATTAGATTATATAATGCAGGATTTACACGAGGCAGAATTTAAAAAAACAGATTGTTTAGATTGTGCCAATTGTTGTAAAACCACTGGTCCGTTATTTACCGATAAAGATGTAAAGCGTATTTCGAAACATTTTAGAATGAAAGAACAGCAATTTGTTGACCAATATTTACGTGTCGATGAAGATAATGATTACGTATTAAAAAGTGTGCCGTGTATTTTTTTGGGTTCCGATAACTATTGCTCAATTTACGATGTAAGACCAAAAGCTTGCTCGGAATTCCCACATACGGATCGTAAGAAATTTCAACAAATCTCAGACATCACACTTAAGAATATTCCTATTTGCCCAGCGACGTATAATATCGTTGAAGAAATGAAGAAACGCATTAAGGTGTAGGTTTTATTTTAGTGGGCAGTGTTTTAGTCGTCAGTAGGCAGTCCAAAGTCCACAGTTTTCAGTCTTCAGTTGGCAGTTATTCAATTAACAGTTATCACTTAACGGTCATTAAGTGGTTACTTTTAAAGTCTTCTTTTTAAATTTTGAAATCATATTTTTAATAAGTTCGGGTAAAACCGAAATTATTAAACTTATAATGGAAGTTAGTTCATAATTAATATTATTCCATCCAAATAGTTCTTATTCCATCATTACAATTAGTACATTCTATTACTAATATGTTTGCAAATATTGAACTGAATATAACTATTGAAGCAGAAAATAGTAAAAGAGAAAGTATTAACTTTTTTGTGGCATTTACAATACTGTTCTTTAAATAGAGATTTATGAAAAAATAAATAGCAAAAGCTAATACGATTTAATAAATTTCATTGTTGAAGAAATGTAAGTTTTTACCATAAAATTTAATTTTACTGTCAGTTGACCAAATATAAATAGATTGAATTTGTGGTCTTAAAAAATCATTCAAAAAGAAAACATCAATTACGATACTTAGTAAAAGACTAAAAATAAAGAGTAGTATTTTTTTTATCATTTTATTATTCTAAAAATTCAAACCCCACAACCGTCACTTCGAGTGATTTTAGACCTTGGGAGAAAATAGTATCGAGAAGCGAGCCAACAGCCAATAGCTAATTAATCATAAACCAAATACTTACTTCTAACTAACTTAAACGCATCTAAACTTTTCTCCCAAGAAGCTCTAATTGTTGCTTCGCTTTTGCCAGTTTCAATTTGTAATTGTAATAATTCAGTACCAGCAAGTTTGGTAAAGAAGCCATTCTTTAAAAAGAAATTGTTTTTGTCTTCGATTAGTTTATAGGTATTAAGTATGTAGCTTAAGTTGATTTGGTTTAGTCGGCCTTCTTCACTTAAATCATAACCATAACAAACCGTGTTTTCGTGTTTTGGATATTTAGAACCTTCATTAGGTTTTGGCGTAAAGCTGAAATTTGTTTTAGGTAAAAACGGTGCGCCATAAATTTGAAACTGTTGTTCCGTACCGCGACCAACACTAAGGTTAGTACCTTCAAAAAAGCATAAACTTGCATATAAACTAATAGCCTGCGCATTAGGTAGGTTTGGCGATGGTTTTACTGGTAAGTTATAAACCATATTATGGTTGTAATTATCCATTGTAATTATGGTTAAATCACAAGAAACATTGTTTTCTAACCATTGTTCGCCGTTAATCATTTTTGCATATTCGCCAATAGTCATTCCGTGTAAAACAGGAATAGGATGCATACCAATAAAACTTTGGTGTTTTAAGTCTAAAGTAGGTCCATCTATAATATGTCCGTTTGGATTTGGTCTATCTAAAACAATGACTTTAATATTGTTTTCGGCGCAGGCTTCCATAACATAGTGTAAGCTTGAAATGTAAGTGTAAAAACGTGCACCAACATCTTGAATATCAAAAACCACCACATCTAAATCTTCTAATTGTGCTGAATAAGGTTTTTTGTTTTTTCCGTATAATGAAATTATAGGTAAGTTCGTTTTAGTATCTACTCCATTTTTCACCAACTCACCAGCATCGGCTTTGCCACGAAAACCGTGTTCTGGAGCAAAGACTTTTTTAACATCTATTTGTGGTTGTTCATTTAAAAAATCGACTAAATGAACATCTACCATTTCACTGCCCATAACATTAGGTGCAACTTGTTTACGACGCAATTGCTGTAAAATAGACGTCTGATTCGCTACAATCCCAACCCGTTTTCCTTTTAAAAGAGGCAAGTAAGCATTGGTTTTATTAGCACCTAATACCATTTCTTTTTTAACAGGGTTTTGCTCTATGTTAAGCGTTTTATTAGCCACCGAGTTTTGGGCTTTATTTCCGCAAGAAATAAAAAGAAAAACCAATAATAAAAGTGTATTTTTGAAACAATATTTAAGAACAGTCATAGTGAATTTCGAATATTTTATTGCCAAACGTATCATCGACAAAAAGTCGTATAAAAGTAGTATTTCGGCACCAATAATAAAAATTGGTATCGTTGCTATTGCGCTTGGCGTTATTGTTATGTTAATTGCTATTGCAACTGGTGTAGGTTTACAACGTAAAATTCGCGATAAAGTTGTGGCGTTTAACGGTCACGCTACCATTTCTAAGTTTAATACCAATAATTCTAAAGATAGCGAAATTCCTATAACAAATCAGCAAGATTTTTATCCGGAATTTACTGCAGTTCCCGAAGTGTCTCATATTCAGTCGGTAGCCACAAAATCTGGGATTATTCGTTTAGAAAACGATTTTGAATATGTCGTTGTAAAAGGTGTTGGTGCCGATTATGACTGGCAATATTTTAAAGAATTCTTAATTGAAGGTGAACTGCCAGATTACACCAAAAAGCGTAACGAAGATGTTTTAATTTCAAGCTATTTAGCCAAGCGATTACATCTTAAAGTAAATGCTAAAATCAATACGTTTTTCTTAAATAAAGATCCCAATAAATTACCGCGACCAATAACTTATAACATTGTCGGTATTTACGATTCTGGCCTAAAAGAATTCGACGAACTTTATATGATTGGCGACTTACGCCACATACAACGTTTAAATAAATGGAAAAAAGACCAAGTAGGCCATTTTGAAGTTTTCGTAAAAGATTACAAC
>DAISIZ010000014.1:9935-13150 GCA_036821745.1 Aurantibacter sp.
ATTACAACAATTTAGAAAACACCTGGAAAGATATTTTAAGGCAAACTCCATCGCAAGTTGATGTTGTGACCGTAAAACAACGTTTCTCTACCATTTTTGAGTGGATTGGTATTTTTGATGGAAACATTTATGGCATCATTGGGATTATGATTTTAGTCGCAGGAATCAATATGATTACCGCATTATTGGTACTAATCTTGGAGCGCACACAAATGATTGGAATTTTAAAAGCCCTTGGAAGTAGTAGCAACGCCATCCGAAAAATCTTTATTTACAACGCCACTTATTTAATTATCGTGGGTTTATTCTGGGGAAATATCATAGGTTTAGGTCTGTTGTTGGCTCAAAAATATTTCAACCTTATACCATTAGATCCAGCAAATTATTACGTGGCTTCCGTGCCTGTTTATCTTAATATAACGTACATCATTTTGGTAAATATTGGGACTTTTGTGTTGTGCTTTTTAATGCTGTTATTGCCATCATATATCGTGTCTAAAATCTCTCCGGTTAAAGCCATTAAATTCGATTAGTTTTATGGCGTTACCCAAACCCTGAAGAAAAATCAGGCTTTCGGTCAGGCTTTCCGTTATATCTTTTTTCATAAAGCTGAATTTATTTCAGCTTCTTTATCTCTTTATTCGAAAGTTCTTTTCTATTTAGTCTTTTTCAGAATAAAAAAAGGATGCCACTTCAATCCTTAACGCGGGTTAGTTTGTAGTCGGTAGTCTTTAGAGGTTAGTCTGTAGTTATTCTTCAGTCGTCAGTTAACAGTCAATTATTAGACGAACAATCTTAAAGTATCCATTGTTTAATAAACTATAATTTAGTATTCGTGATAATTAGAGAAATTCGTGTCTTATGTCATTTTTGAATATTCAATTATAATAATAAATGAGTTTGTTCAACTTCAAATAAAATAGCACATCAAATGATAGTCTAAATTTATTGTAAAAACCTTAAAATCTTTCATCAAAAGTGTAACTTTGCACTTCAAATAAATAGAATGGATTACGCAGAAAATATATTAGGAACTATTGGTAACACGCCAATGGTAAAAATGAACAAACTTGTAGAAGACTTACCTTGTTTAGTCTTAGCTAAATACGAAACCTTTAACCCAGGGAACTCGGTAAAAGATCGTATGGCAGTCCAAATGATAGAAGATGCCGAAGCCGATGGACGCTTACAACCTGGCGGAACTATTATAGAAGGAACTTCTGGAAACACAGGAATGGGATTAGCATTGGCCGCTATTATAAAAGGCTACAAATGTATTTTCGTGTTAAGCGATAAGCAGTCTAAAGAAAAAATGGATATTCTTCGTGCTGTTGGTGCAGAGGTTGTGGTTTGCCCAACGAATGTAGAACCAACAGATCCGCGTAGTTATTATTCAGTATCAAAACGTTTGGCAGAAGAAACACCAAATTCTTGGTATGTAAATCAATATGATAATCCAAGTAACGCAAAAGCTCATTACCAAAGTACAGGTCCAGAAATCTGGAAACAAACCGAAGGTAAAGTAACGCATTTTATTGTTGGTGTAGGAACTGGAGGAACTATTTCGGGTGTTGGAAAATACTTAAAAGAACAAAATCCAAATGTGAAAATTTGGGGAATAGATACTTATGGCTCGGTCTTTAAAAAATACCACGAAACTGGAATTTTCGACGAGAACGAAATTTACTCTTATATCACCGAAGGAATTGGAGAAGATATTTTACCAAAAAATGTAAACTTCGATATTATAGATGGTTTTACGAAAGTAACCGATAAAGATGCTGCAGTTTATACCCAAAAATTAGCCAAAGAAGAAGGGATGTTTTTAGGGAATAGTGCAGGTGCAGCCGTAAAAGGTTTGTTGCAATTAAAAGAGCACTTTGGTCCTGACGATGTTGTTGTGGTATTATTTCACGATCATGGAAGTCGTTATGTAGGTAAAATGTTTAACGACGATTGGATGCGTGAACGTGGTTTCTTAGAAGACGAAATTACGATTGCAGCAGACTTAATAAAAGAGCATTCAGACAAGCCTTTAGTAACTGTAAAAACTGAAGAATTAGTGTCTCACGCTATTGAACGTATGAAAGCTTATAAGATTTCGCAAATTCCTGTAGTAGATGTTACAGGTTTTGTTGGAGCTGTAGATGAGTCGGACTTATTTATGAAGTATGTTGAGAATAAAAATATCTCAGACTTACCAATAAAAGACGTGATGAGTAAGCCTTATCCAGTAGTTTCTAAAAACACTAAAATAGAAGACGTTTCTAAGTTAATAAACAAAGAAAATAATGCTGTTTTAGTTGACTTAGGTGACAGTAAATATCATATTATTACAAAGCACGATATTATTAGTGCCTTGTAATCTTACAATTACAAAGTATAAAAAACTCCCGAGCAATGCTCGGGATTTTTTTGTTTTTAGATATGTTTACTTAGGAAGTGAATTATTCAGAAGCTATTATTTCTTCAGCTTAACTATAATCGCACCACTTGGTGAGTTATATAGTAATTTTCCTTGTTCGCCTTTTAAGACGTTAATACTTTCTATGTCATTAGGGTCTAGTTTTTGTAGCTCCATTTGTGTAGATTTCTTACCGTTTATTATAACTATTGGTTTTTTAGATTTATTTAATTTATAAGTAAAGTTGGTTTTGCTATTATTGTCTTTTTTTGTACTAATAAGTATTACACCATTTTTAGCATTGTATTTTTTTAAGAGTTCTTTGTCTTTCATAATACTTACAGACTCGATTTTGTCTTTGTCTATTAACTCCATTGGGAAATCAAATTTTTTACCATCAACATAAATGTCTGGTTTTGCATTGTTTTTTACAGCAACGTTTAAGTTGTTTGTTGAGTTTTGTACTTGTATTAAGGTTATTGAACTTAATACAATACATAGGCTTAAAATTAAATGTTTCATTGTCTTAATTTATTTAAGGGTTAATAGGTGTTTTTAATTATTGGTATAAACGATTATCGTTTCATCTTCAAAAAGAATTGTTGCTTCGTTTTCAGATGTTTCTTTAAACATAGCTTGTGCTTCAAGTAGTAAGTTTTCTTTTTCTGAGTAACTTAACTCATTCGTTTTAGGTAGCGCAAATCCAATAGCAATTAATAATGCAATAGTTGCTACAGCAGATAATACTCTAAATCGTGTTTTGTTACTTTTAAAGTGTTGCTTCTTTTCAAAAGTCTCCCACATTTTAGTA
>DAISIZ010000014.1:13250-25060 GCA_036821745.1 Aurantibacter sp.
ATTATTTTCTTTCATAGCTGTATGTGTTTTGTAAGGTTGCTCCAACGTGTTTTCTAGCTCGAGATAATAAAACTCTTACGAGTTCAATTTTAAGGTCTAACGCACTTGCATTTCAGTAAATTCATAACCATCTAAATCACGCATCACAATAACGTCGCGTTGTTGTTCAGGTAAGTCTTTAATGACTTTTTTTATAATGATATTTAGCTCGTTATATTCTAAATCACCTTGACTATAATTAGATTTAACTAATTCTAAAGGCGCTAAGGAATCGGTGATGTTTAATTTCTTCTTTCTTATTAAATCAATACAATAATTACGAGTTGTTAAAAAAACGAATCCTTTTAAGTTTGGATGCTTATCTAGTTCTTTGCGCTTTAGCCATAGCTTCATCATAATGTCTTGTATAGCATCTTCAGTGTTAGCTTGATTACCAAGTAATCTGTACACTAAAGGATACAAGCGTTCGGATAACGAAAAGACTTTATGTTTAAACTGTTGTTTGTTCATTCTACTTATATAACGGGAAAACTAATGTGAGCATAACAAGAAAACCCTAAATTATTTAATAATAAACAATTTAGGGTTTTGAAATTTAGGTTTTAAGATTCTGTTTACGTGGATTTAAATCCCATTTACAAACTCTAAAAAGACTTCTTTATGTTTTTGTAAATCTATATTGTGAGATAACGATGCACGAACAATATAATCTTTATCGCCTTCTTTAGTGGTTCCTTGTGTTGAGGTCGCTGGAATGGTCCAATAACAACCTTTTAATTGCCCATAACTTACGCAGTATTTGCTTTCGTTAGGGATTTTAGTAATCATTAAATTAATAAGCTTTAGGTTTAAAGCACGTTTGTAAGTTTCTCGTTCTTCATCGGTATTACCTTTGGTTGGTAAGTCTAATGAAAATACTGAGGGCGTAAAACCAGCTTTAGCTAAATCTTCACTAACAAAGTTAATCTTAGCTTCTGGTAGCGTTTCTTTAATGTAGTTAACAAACTCTAATGTATTGGTATACGCATTTGCAATACGTGAATTCATACTTGGCAACTGTTCTGCTAAATGTTGGTATTGATGTGTTGTGGCTTCGTTATCACAAAGATTTAAATGTGTTTCAATAAAAGTCATTAAATGACTAGCTTTATTATTCGACACACAATAACCAGCGGTGCATTTTCCGCCACTTGGGAATTTAGAACCACTCGCATATGAGATGGCCTCAACTGAAGCTAAAATATCTTCATCGCCTAAAAAGTGTACGTTAGGACAAAAGGTTTGGTCTAAAATAAAGACTGGTGCAATTGCAATCTCTCCAGAATCTGTATGTCGTTGCTTAGTTAATGCTACTTCTAATAATTTTAAATCTGGCACTTCAACTCTTGGGTTGGTTGGGATTTCAGCAATAATATAAGCTACAGCATCTTCCTTTGCAATTTGTGTTAAAACGGTATCTATGCTTTTAACCATATCATTATCGCCATCTACAGGTAAGTCTACAATACTAACGTGATTTAAGCAAGCAGCGACACGTCTGGCTTGGTCGTTTGTACCGCCATAACAATTTGGCGGTACTACAATTTTTAATTCTTTTCCTTGGTGCTTTGTGCTACCGTGATGAATTAATCCCATCATAATAGCATATTGAATCGATAACCCGCTTGAAGCGACTAAAGGTGAAGTCGTAGTATTGGTTACGTTTTTTATAGTATTTAATACCAAGCTTTTTTCTTGTGTTACATCAAGTTTATCTGTGATTTTATTTTCAGTTAACTGTTGTAATACACTTAATGTGTTTGCTGGCGTCATAGCAATAGTTTCACGGCGACGCAAGTGTTGAATATCCGAAATATAACTTTTGTTAGCGTCACCATTTATAACTAAAACACTTCCTAAATGTGAATGTGTATTTAAATAAAAATCTACGTTAGGGTTTAAAGTAAGTTCACAAATATTAGCTTTGTTTTCAATTAAAACAGTACTACCGTTAAAGTTGGTTATGTCTTGTGATGAAGTGATTTGCTTTAACTCAAAATTATAACCATACACGTTTTTAATTAGATCTTCGTTAAAGTCATTTGGCAATTCTGTATATAGAATTCGTGTGTTTTTGTTTTGCAGTAAGTTGGTACGTAAAACCGATAGAATAGGGGTAGTGTTAGACTGAAAACTAATCACTTGTTCTGAGTCAATACCATTTAATTTAGCAATAGTCCATTCTAATATAGACGATAACGGGTGACCTAAACGAATATAATCATAAGCGGTTGGTAGTTCGCTTAAAGCAGACGTGTTAGTGTTATTTTCTTTATATAAGGTTTCAAACTTAGTAATGAATTCTGTTTTAGCTAAGCTTTCATTATAAATGTCTAAACGATGTGTCGTTAATTTTAACCAATCGCTTGATCTATTTGTAATCACGTTTTTAATGTAATCTAGTAAGTGTGATGTGTTCATATATTCGTTTGAAAATGACTATTTTTTGAATGTTGGGCAAATTTCGACTAAAAAAATGAGTTGTCAAACGAACAAGTGATAACAGAGTGTTAAAAAAAAAGTGTAAATTAGGAGAGATAACCACCGACCACTTAACATGCAAGAAGATTTTTTACACTATGTCTGGAAATTTAAGCAATTTGATATTCTAAACATAGTAACTACAATAGGCGAGTCCCTTAATATAATTAATAGCGGACAACATAATATCAATTCAGGACCAGATTTTTTTAATGCTAAATTGGAGATTAATGACCAATTATGGGCTGGAAATGTAGAAGTACATGTAAAATCTAGTGATTGGTATATGCATAATCATGAAACAGACCATGCTTATGATAATGTTATTTTACATGTGGTTTGGGAACATGATGTTGAGGTTTTACGTAAAGATGAAACTGAAATCCCTACTCTTGTCTTAAAAGATATCGTTAATACATCTGCTTTAAAAAGCTACCAAAACTTGTTTCGGAAAAGCGACACCTGGATAAATTGTGAAAACCAAGTTAGCACTGTTGATGACTTTGTAATTAATAATTGGAACGAACGTTTGTATGTTGAACGGTTACAGCAAAAAGCATCTTTAATTGAAGAACGTTTTAAGTTTACTAACGGTAATTGGGAGGCTGTTTTGTTTCAGTTATTAGCAAAGAATTTTGGTTTAAAAGTCAATGGAGATGCCTTTTTGCAACTGGCACAGCAAATTGATTTTTCAATAGTAAGAAAACTGCAACATAAACCATTGTCTTTAGAAGCCTTGCTTTTTGGGCAAGCCAATTTGTTAGAAAGTGATATTCAAGACGTGTATTACTTAAAGTTGAAAGAAGAGTACAGCTATTTAAAGAAAAAGTTTCGTTTAAGTGAAAGTCAAGTTAATTTCCAGTTCTTTAGATTACGCCCAAATAATTTTCCTACCATTCGATTGTCACAATTTATTAATTTATACGTCAAGTTTCAATCTGTTTTTATTGAGGTGATTCAACTAAAACAATTAAAAGATATGTATGCTTTTTTTGAAGTAGGAGCAAATGACTATTGGCAAAACCATTATACGTTTGGCAAAAATTCTACTAAAAGCGTTAAAAAACTAACGAAGTCATTTATAGATTTGTTAGTGATTAACACCATTGTGCCTATACAGTTCAGCTATCAGAAATATATAGGTAAACCTAATACTGAAGCCCTTTTGGAATTAGTACAACAATTAAAAGCCGAGAAAAATAGTATTGCCGATAAATTTGGCACTTTAATTAAAGTTAAAAAGACCGCTTTAGAGTCGCAGGCATTTTTACAGTTGAAAACCAATTATTGTGTTAAAAATAAATGTTTGCAATGTGCTATTGGTAATGCAGTTTTACAACAAAATGTGTAACTTGCGCTTATGAGTTTAGGCTATAAATTACTATTGTATTTTCAAAAACGAGGCTATCATGTTTGTCAGCGTATTGCCGACCGTTTTGGTATTCGTGCCAAAATAGTAAGAACATCATTTATGTATTTAACCTTTGTAACCTTAGGTTTTGGTTTTGCACTTTACTTATTTTTTGCGTTTTGGATTAGAATAAAAGACTTATTATTTGCTAAACGAACTTCAGTTTTTGATTTATAATCTATGACAAACCCGATATACTTTTTTTTAAGGTCACGAATTTATACAGCACTGTTTTTATTAATTTCATTGTTGTTGTTTGGTGTCTTAGGTTTTATAGTTTTAGCAAATTACACGTTTGTCGATGCACTTTATATGACTGTAATTACTGTGACTACAGTTGGTTTTGGAGAAGTCTCACCTTTAAATACCGAAGCTAAATTATTTACAGTTATCTTAATTTTAACTAGTGTTATTGTTGTTGGTTATGCCTTAAGTGTGATTACAGAATATATTTTAAGTAGAAATAATATTGAAGAATTAAAACAGAAAAAAATGCAAAAGCAAATTGATAGTTTTTCTAACCATATTATTATTTGTGGTTATGGTAGAAATGGAAAACAAGCCGCTAATAAATTATTAGCACACAAACAGCCTTTTGTTATTTTAGAAAAAAATAAAGAAGTTATAGATAAGCATGCGAGTTTAGAATTGCCTTTTGTGTTAGGAAATGCTAATGAAGATGAAGTTTTAGAGCAAGCAGGTATAGAACGAGCAAGTACTTTAATAACTGCTTTACCAGATGATGCTGCTAATTTATTTGTTGTATTATCAGCAAGACAAATAAATAGTCGTTTGCGTATTATAAGTCGTGCATCACAAGAAACTAGTTATAAAAAATTAAAGTTGGCTGGTGCCGATAATGTAATTCTTCCAGATCGTATTGGTGGTGATCACATGGCGTCTTTAGTGGTTGTACCTGATTTAATTGAGTTTATCGATAACTTGTCTATTGTAGGAAAAAGCGATATTAATATTGAAGAAATTCAAGTTGAAAAACTTTACGATACCTCAAGTATAAAAACCATTAAAGATTTAGATTTACGAAACAAATCAGGTTGTACTGTTATAGGATTTAAAGGAAATGATGGTGCTTACATTGTAAATCCTGAAGCGGAATTACAGTTGGTGCCAAATTCAAAAATAATTGTTTTAGGAAGACCAGAACAAATTCAAAAACTAAATTCAATATATAATTTAGATTAAAACCTAGTGTTTTAACACGATAAGCTTTAAGAAACCATTTTTTTTTAGCATCTTGCTGCCTATTATTAAAATTTTAGCCAAACTTTCAATTTAATACAACATTATCATGAAGAAAGGATTCTTTATTCTTATGTCATTTTTGTCTTTAACATTGTTAAATGCACAAGACTTAAATGTAACTCATAGCATTTCAGATGCATCAGATGAGATAAATACAGCAGTTATTAATATTGCTGCAACTGGCGGACAAGCACCATATCAATATTTCTGGTCAGAAAACAGTGTAGACACAAAAACCTTCAACTTAGAAGGCGCTACAGAAGGTAAAGAATATACAGTAAAAGTTGTAGATGCAAACAATGCATCAAAAGAAATTACGTTTGAAGTGCCAACTAATTCAGTGCCAGAAGCCTTAAGTGCTTCATTTGCACCAGTTGTTGGGTTTATGGATAAGTATTTCTTTTTCGATCCTTTTCACGCTATTGGTTTATATGACAACCGTGTAAAAGATGATAATGGTGAGATTTTATTAAATCCTAACGGAACACCTAAAACAATTAAGTTACCTTTTATGGTGATTTGGTTAATCTTAGGAGCAATTTTCTTTACGTTTAGATTTGGGTTTATCAACTTTAGAGGTATTAAACATTCTTTAGATTTAGTAAGAGGTAAATATGACGATCCAAATGCTGTTGGAGAAGTAACACACTTTCAAGCTTTGGCAACAGCAGTTTCTGGAACCGTTGGTTTAGGTAATATTGCTGGTGTAGCTGTTGCGATTACCGCTGGTGGACCAGGTGCAACATTTTGGTTGATTTTAGCAGGATTATTAGGTATGTCTACAAAATTTGTAGAGTGTACTTTAGGAGTAAAATATAGAGTTTTAGAAGAAGATGGTACTATTTCTGGTGGACCAATGGAGTACCTTAAAAAGGGATTCGAGGAACGCGGATTTAAAAACTTCGGTAAAGTATTGTCTACTATATATGCATTCGTAATTATGTTAGCCGCTTTTGCAGCAGGTTCAATGTTTCAAGCTAATCAAGCCGCAGCTCAATTATCTAGTGTTTTAGGAATGGACGGAATTGCAAAAACATTTATTGGTATTGGTATAGCTGTACTAGTAGGTATTGTAATTGTTGGTGGTTTAAAAGGAATTGCTAAAGTAACAGATAAGGTTGTACCTTCAATGGCTGCTTTATACATCTTAATGTGTTTAATTGTTATTGGTGCTAATATTACAGAATTAGGAAGTGCTTTTTCATTAATCTTTAATGGAGCTTTCCAAGCAGATGCAATGTATGGAGGTTTCTTAGGTGTGATGGTATTAGGTTTCCAAAGAGCAGCATTCTCTAACGAGGCTGGTTTAGGTTCTGCTTCTATTGCGCACTCGGCAGCAAAAACAAATCATCCAGTATCTGAAGGTTTTGTAGCTTTATTAGAGCCTTTTATTGATACAGTTGTAGTTTGTACATTAACAGCATTAGTATTAATTTTTACAGGAACTTATACAGGTTATGCTGAAACTGGTTCTGCATTAACAGCAGTAGCTTTTGGTAAGGTTATTCCTGGAGCAAGTATTTTCTTAACGATAGCAATTTTCTTATTTGCGTTCTCTACCATTTTAACATGGTCTTACTATGGTGTGCAAGCAGCACAAAGTTTATTTGGAGAAACAAAAATTGTAACTAATATCTTTAAAGTAGTATTCTTATTAACGGTTGTTTTAGGAGCTTCAATTGGATTAGGTGCAGTTATTGACTTTGCCGATTACATGTTCTTAACATTAGCAATACCTAACCTTTTAGGATTGTATTTAATGAGTGGAAGTGTGTCTAAAGATTTAAAAGAATACTTTGCAAAGGTTAAGTCTGGAGAGATTGCAAAGACAAAATAATTGAAATAAAATATTTTATGTAACTTTAGGTAAACCAACCTAAGTTATATGAAACCATTTAAATCCCATATCGTGTTTACTAAACAACAACGATATGGGGTTTTTCTTTTGATAATTATTATGGTTGGTTTGCAAGTTGCATTGTATGCCAATAATAATAGTTCGCAAGGTGAAAAATTTATAAATTCAGTTGAAATTGATAATGCCATTGAAGAGTTAAATCAGTTAAAAAAGGAACAGAAAGAACAACGTTTTAAAATTTACCCGTTTAATCCAAATTACATTACGGATTATAAAGGGTATACTTTAGGAATGACAACTCAAGAGATTGATCGATTATTAGCTTTTAGGAAGCAAAATAAATGGGTAAATTCTGCTAAAGAGTTTCAAAACATTACTAAGGTGTCCGATTCATTATTAACTAAAATAGCGCCTTATTTTAAGTTTCCAGATTGGGTAAATAAGCCTAAAGCCAAAAGCAACTTTAAAACCTTTAATTCACCAAAAGCTAAGTTCGATTTAAATACAGCTACTAAAGCACAACTAATAAGTATTTATGGTATTGGTGAAAGTTATTCAGAACGAATTTTACGCTACCGCGAAAAGCATAATGGATTTGCAAGTTATGTGGAATTGTCTGCAATTTATGGTTTGACACCAGAAACAATTCAGAAGGTAAAAGAGGCAACTGTTTTGATAAAACCACGATTTGTAAAGCAATTTGACTTGAATACAGTTACTAAAGCTGAATTGGTAACTATTCCATATATAGATTACGAATTAGCTTTCAAAATTATAGAATATCGCACATTACTTGAAAGCTTTGTTAATATTGATGAGTTGCTAAAAATTAATGATTTTCCGTCTTCTAAATTCGATATAATTAAATTATCTTTGTTTGTAACGAAATAAAGATAATTATCTAATTGATTTAACCCCTACATAAAAAAATGAATTCAGCATATTTTACAGAAGAACACGAATTATTCAGAGAAAGTTTTAGAGACTTTTTACATAAAGAAGTCGTTCCTCATATCGAGAAATGGGAAAAAACCGGAACCATAGAACGTTTCATTTGGAAGAAATTTGGTGAAATGGGCTTTTTTGGCGTAAACTATCCAGAAGCTTATGGCGGTATGAACTTGGATTTGTTCTATACAGTAATCTTTTTAGAAGAATTACAAAAAATTAACTCTGCTGGTTTTGCGGCAGCCATGTGGGCACATGCTTACTTAGCAATGACGCATTTAAATGCTGAAGGTGACGAACGTATTAAACAAGATTATTTAGCACCAAGTATTGCAGGAGACAAAATAGGATGTTTATGTATTACTGAACCTTTTGGTGGTAGTGATGTTGCAGGAATGCGAACTACAGCTGTTAAAAAAGGTGATAAATATGTAATTAACGGTTCTAAGACGTTTATTACAAACGGGATTTATAGCGATTACTTAGTAGTTGCGGCAAAGACAAGTCCGGAATTAGGGAATAAAGGAATTAGTATCTTTTTAATTGATAGAGATGTTAAAGGTGTATCGGCAACAAAACTAGATAAGTTAGGTTGGAGAGCAAGTGATACGGCAGAGATAGCTTTTGATAATGTTGAGATTCCATTAGAAAACGTAATGGGAGAAGAAAACAAAGGCTTCCCTTACATTATGCAGCACTTTGCCTTGGAGCGTTTAATTATGGGTATTAATGCGCACGCAAGATCTGAGTATGCTATTGAGTATACTTTAAAGTATATGAGTGAGCGTGAAGCTTTTGGAAGATCTATAAATAAATTCCAGGCTTTAAGACATAAAATGGTTGAGTTAGTAACCGAAGTAGAACACTGTAAGTTATTTAACTATGCAACAATTGCGCGTTTAGATAAAGGTGAATATGTGGTTAAAGAAGCAACCATGTCTAAATTAAAATCAACTAAAGTTGCAGATGAAGTGATGTACGATTGTCTTCAAATGCTAGGTGGTTATGGTTATATGGAGGAGTATCCGTTAGCACGTTTATTACGTGATAGTCGTTTAGGTCCAATTGGTGGAGGAACATCAGAAATTCTTAAAGAAATATTATCAAAAATGCTTGTTGATAATATTAATTATAAGCCAGCTGTAAAATAAATAAAAACATATAAACGTTTTAAAAGCCTTAGTCTTATATAGATTAAGGCTTTTGTTTTTTAGCAATTATCACAACATTACTTTTAGTGTAAATTATTTATACTACTTTTATGGACTGATTCTTGTTATTACAGTTAATAAATAAACAAATCATTATGCGTCAATCATTCAAATTACTCATCCTACTTATTACATTAAGTGTGTTTTCGCAAGTTAACGCGCAAATAGAACTTGAAAACAAAGTGGTCGATTTTGCGACTCTTATGCCTTTAGAAAGCGCAAGTATCTATATTAAAAATACAACTATTGGTACAATTAGTAATACCGATGGAAAGTTTTTGTTAGTAGTGCCAGAAAAACACGCTAACGACTCGTTAGTGATATCTTCAATTGGTTATAAAAGTTTTAAAACGCCTATTAAAGATTTCGATGCTACTATGGAGATTTTTTTAGAAGAGGATATAGCGTCTTTAGATGAAGTACTTTTAGTTGCAGAGAATAGACCAAAAACAGGTAATGAAATTATGCTACGAGCTTTAGAAGAATTACCTAATACTTTAGCCGATTCTGCTTATATGCAAAAGGGGTTTATTCGTCACAAAGAGCGTAACAAAAGAGAGTTTAAGTGGTTAATTGAAAGTGCTATTACATTATACGATGGTGGTTATACAACCAGTAATGCTAAATCTTTAAAAGTTAATGTAGACGAAGTAAGAAAAAGTTATGACCTTAGAGATGTAGATAGTCTTTTGGTACACACGTCTTATCTTAAATCTAGGTCTAAGACCAAAAGTAGCGCCTTAAGAGTTAAAAATTTAAAACGAAGCGATGTAAGTAAGAAGACCTTGGTTAAGTCTATTAAATGGAATGATACTCGTTTTAACGGACTATTAAGTTTGTTTAATGGTAAACTTAATTTGGTGAGAAATTCTAATAAAAAGAATGCCCTATTTAGTGAGAACGTTATTAGAAATCACTTTTTTGATTTAGATACTGTTTTAGTTGAAAATGATCGTAAAATTTATAAAATAAAAATATCTAAAGGTTTAGATTATGTCGATTTAAAAACCAAAGGAATTTTTAATAATGGTTATCAAGCTAACGGTTGGATCTATATTTATTGGGATAATTTTGCGATTAAAAAGGTAGAGTATGAATTAACAGCAGCATCTAAAGCACAACGAAGTAGAAGTAAAACATTGTTTGATACTTACTTGAATCATAAGTTAGTGATTAATTTTATGGAGTATAATGATAGAATGTATACTAACTATATTTATTATGAAACACCAAAACTGGTTAATGTAGGTAAGCAAACCAATAAACCTCAAACTCAAGAAGAAAAGGAGACTAGGTATTATTCTACAATTCAGGAAATCGTTTTTACAGAAATTGTAAACGATAAAGATGAAGTTGCAAATGCGCTTCAAAATACTTGGGATCCAGATTTGTTCTCACCTAAGCCATATAATAAAGAGTTTTGGAAAAATTATAACACTTTATTAGAGAGTGAAGAAGAAGAACAGCTTATTGAAGATTTAACACAGCGCTCATCTTTGTTCGAGAAAGAATAAGATGGATGGTAGTATAGTAGCTTTTAAAGATTATTTGCAGTTAGAGAAGAACTATTCGCCTCTAACTGTAAAAGCTTATATAAAAGATATTACTGTTTTTTTTCAGTTTATAAATTCCAGTTACGGTAGTCAAACGTATAAAGAGCTGTCTTATGCTCAAATTAGAACTTGGATTGTGTCACAAGTTGATACAGGTATTTCTAATAGAAGTATTAATAGAAAAGTATCTTCTTTAAATTCCTTTTTCAAGTATCTAATTAAAATTGAAGACTTAAAGGATAATCCTTTAGCAAAACATAAATCACTAAAGACATCAAAAAAACTTCAAATTCCATTTACACAAGAAGAAGTTGTAAAAGCAATTGATTTTGTAGATGGAGAGACAGAATTTGAAGCCTTAAGAAATAGATTAATTGTAGAGTTGTTTTATTCAACAGGAATTAGACGTATAGAATTAATTAATATTAAATTGAAAGACTTTAATAGTTCTAATAAGATTTTAAAGGTTTTAGGTAAAAGAAATAAGGAACGTATTATACCTTTAATACCTTCAGTGATTAAATCATACGAAAACTATAAACTGGTAAGGAGTGATTTAAGCATTATTAAAGATGAAGATTTTTTGTTTTTAACTTCAAAAGGAAAAAAAGTATACGAAACATTAATTTACCGGTTAATAAACACCTTTTTTACAAAAGTATCAGTCAAGCAAAAAACAAGTCCACATATGTTGCGACATTCTTTTGCTACACACCTATTAAATGAAGGTGCAAATTTAAATGCTGTTAAAGAACTATTAGGACATTCTAGTTTAGCTTCTACTCAAGTATATTTGCATAACAATATAAAGGAACTTACAAAAGTATATAAGAATGCACATCCTAGAAGCAATAAAAAATAATTGGAACATTTTGAAATATTTAAAAAATAGAGAAATGAATAATTTTTTTTATAAAAATTGTTTTGAATAATGAAATTATTATATACATTTGCAGACCGTTAGCAATAGCGAGAGTTTTTATTTTTGAAAATTCAGTAAAAGCCGATGTAGCTCAGCTGGCTAGAGCAGCTGATTTGTAATCAGC
>DAISIZ010000015.1:0-1349 GCA_036821745.1 Aurantibacter sp.
TTTGGGACTGCTTCGCAGAAAAGATATAACGGATAGCACGACCTTTAGGTAACGCAAAAAAAAATCAATAAAAAACTAAAATTAACCTCTAAACAAGAAGAAATCATCTTTCATATCTTTTATTTGATAACTTTGGTTAGTGGTAGTGTAATCTATCGCTTTACTGACATACGTATCCTCACGCTAACGCTAGTTTGTACTAGTGCCAACGTTACTAAAAAATGAAGTTACAATGTCACACTTAGCCTTTCGACTGCGCTCAAGACAAGCTTAAGCCGAAGTGTATTATAACAAAGTCATCATTTAACTATACAATTTAATTCAATCTAATATACCTTAAAAAAGCCCAAAATCGTCTCGTTTTTAGATATTCTAAATTAGTTTCATTAGCGTAAGCTTCACGTTCAAAACTAATGTTTTTATAAGCTAAAAAACGGTTTTTGTATTGTATCAAACGTATCGTGTATTCAATTAAATACCACACATAAAAAGGTAAGACTAACAATTCTAATTGCTGTCTTAAATGTATGCGTTCGTGATTAATTAAGGTTTTATTCTGTTTTAAGCTTTTGTTCTTTAAAACAATAAACGGAAATATTGTGATGCCATTAAATCCTTTGCGCAATAATTGTGGTATGATGAGTAATATCATAAGTGTAAAAATACAAAAGCCTCTAAATTTAGTTTAGAGGCTTTTAGGAAATATAAAAATGATATTAATCTCTTGACATAAAAATTCTTAAAATATACCAAAACAGTAGCATTAACGAAGCGAATAAACCTAGAGCCGCAGGAATATATTGGTCTTGTCTGTATGTATGAACTAGGTTAGAGGTTTGATATAGAATACTACCACCAGCTAATAAACACATTCCAACGGAAAACCACAACCCTAAATTAAACCCAAAAAGACTACCAGCAATAATTAAGCCTATGGCAATAAATCCAGCAATTGTTAATCCTGTTTTTAAGAATGAAAAGTCCTTTTTAGTTAATAATACGGCGGCGCTTAAACCAGTAAATAAAGATAAAGTGACAACCGCTGCTTGTTGTAATATTTCTGTACCAGAATCAGTAAGCACTGCCGCAATGTAAATCATAGGCACAAAAATAATGGCTTCAAGTAAAATGTATACACCAT
This sequence comes from Aurantibacter sp., assembly GCA_036821745.1. Lineage (GTDB taxonomy): Bacteria > Bacteroidota > Bacteroidia > Flavobacteriales > Flavobacteriaceae > Aurantibacter. The sequence continues at coordinate 1,142 of DAISIZ010000015.1, forward strand.
AAGCCAGGTATTGTATGTTTTTGTCTTGTGATTTTAGCGCTGTGCTTTCAGCGTAATTGGTGATAAGCATAAATCCGCCTAGAAGTAGTAACCATTTATAGCCATCAGTAAGTGAAAGCATAAATGAAACAATGGTTTCGCTTTGTAATAGTAAATATTCAAAAAAGACAAAGACTAAAACACCTGCTGCAACGTGTGCGTAGGTTTT
>DAISIZ010000015.1:1449-24017 GCA_036821745.1 Aurantibacter sp.
AGGTTTTGTTGTTGAAATTCTTCCATATAAATGTAAAGGTTAGTTTTGTTGATTTTAAATGTAAACAAAAATAGCCTAATCTAAAACTTAGATTAGGCTATTTATATTTTAGTGCTTTTTGAGTTTAATCTTTACTTCCAAAAACTTGTAAGGCAAAGTATAATAATGAAGCAATAGAACCAATGGCAGCTACTAAATAGGTTCTTGCAGCCCATTTTAAAGCATCTTCTGAGCCTTTATATTCTTCTGGAGTTACTATGTTTTTGTTTTTTAACCAAGCTAAAGCTCGGTTACTTGCGTCATATTCTACAGGTAAAGTTACCACACTAAAAATAGTGGCAAAAGACATCATAGCTAAACCAGCTACTGCAACCCACCAACCTAAACCTAATCCGGCACCAGCACCTAAAGCTAAACCACCAAAAATTAAGTATTGACTCATATTAGAGGTAATGTTTACTACTGGAACTAATTTAGAACGCATGGTTAAATAACTGTATGCTGTGGCGTGTTGTATAGCGTGACCGCATTCGTGTGCCGAAACTGCTGCTGCAGCCGCATTACGCTCGTTAAAAACAACTTCACTTAAATTAACTGTTTTGTTTTGCGGATTATAATGATCCGTTAATTGTCCACGAACAGAAATCACTTCAACATCTGTAATACCGTGATCGGCTAACATTTTTTTAGCAATTTCCTCGCCGCTCATGCCATTTCTTAAATGTACTTGAGAGTATTTTTTAAACTTTCGTTTTAATTGGCTACTTACTAACCAGCTAAATATAGATATAGCACCTAATATGATGTAATAACCTGTCATTCCCATTCCGGCCATAATTGTATAATTTAAATTTCTAAGTTAAAGATAACAAAAAGTTAGCCAATCTATAAAAACTGACATTTTGTGATTTAGTATTTATTAGAGTTGTATAATAATTGTAATGCTTTTACATCATAAGGTTTATGTGTAATTACTTTGTCTTTGTTTAGTATAAAATAACTTGGTGTAGATTGCACATTGTATGCATTTCCAATTTTATTATCCCATTTCCCTTCACCATAAATATGTGTAAATTTTGGAAATTCTTTAATTTTATGAGACCAAAATTCAGTTTCAGACTCTAAACCAAAAGCTATAATTTTGAATTTGTTTTGTTGTTGCGTTTTAATAAAGTTTTGTAATTGAGGTAATTCAGTTAAACAATGACCACAAGTACTACTCCAAAAAACTACAATATAATTCTCGGCATCATCTAAGTCATATAAATTGGTGTTGTCATCTATTTTAAAATTAACTGCTTTCGCACCTATAGAGGTTTGTTTTATGACTTGTAATTCTTCAATTAATGAGTTGTTGTTTTTTTCTTTAGCTAAAGCCATTAAGTATTGGTTTGTAATATAATTTGCAACCGTTTCGTTAGCCTGAGAAAACTCTCGCCAAAGCAATTCTAAAATAAGTGTTTTAAAAGCCTTGTTATTTTCTAATTGCTTTACCAAAGTATCAATATTCTCTTTGTAAGAAGCGTTTGGTGTTTTAGGATCTAAAAAACTAAACACGTAACTAAAGCTTTTTTCGACTAAAGTATTAGAGTTTAATAAGGTGAAATTACTAAAGTCTATATGGTCAAAATAATGTACTTTTAATTCGTTTCTATACGCTGTTTCGTTTATATAAGTACTTGGGAAAAAAGGTCTGTTGGCTTTTATAAATTGATACGCAATTTTATTTGACGCTGCTGCTTCATATTGCTCTTGCGTCTTTTTTTGTATGCTTAATAGTTTAAAAAAGTCGTCTTTATTAGTTGCGTCACGTTTAAAGAATTCATTAAAACCCTCTTGAACTAGTTGCATACTTTTAGTGTAAGATTGCATGATTTTATTTTCTTCGGAAGTGTTAAATTTTACGCCATCATTTAAGTTGAAAGTAAAATCGATAGCTTCATTATTGTAAATGATATTAAAGTTGTATTCCTCTTGCGGTGAAGCATAAACCATCTTGTACATGCCTTTTTCTGCTTTTTTTTTAACCGTCATATTAAACTGCCCTAAACTGTCCAATTCACTATGGTTTTCGTAAACCAATTGTGTTGGTGTGACTTTATAGAGAATCACCATTTTAAAATCTTTAGCAGGTGAAAACGTTCCCGAAATGGTGTTTTGTGCCAAAGCGAATAGTGGTAGTAAAAAGGTTAAAAGCTGTATTTTTTTTAACATGTTTGGTGTTTTATTTAGTTGAAACAAATTTTATTCCAATTCTTAATTTTCAATCGGTTTTAAAACATTAAGGGCTTGTTTAACCGTTTTTATGTTAGGGAATGTTAGTAATAAACGTAAGCCGTTACGGGTTTGTTTTTCCTTCATTTTACATTTTCCAGTGTTTTTTTGAACGTACTGTAGCACTTTGGTAAAGTTAGCACTTTGGTAAAAATCACTTTGTTGGTCGTTAAGGAAATAACCAATAAGCTGATTTTGTTTCATAATCACTTTTTCAATACCCATTTTTGTGGCTACCCATTTTAAACGTACTGAATTTAGTAAATCTTCCGCTTGTACCGGTAATTCTCCAAAACGGTCTATTAAATCTTTTTCAAATTGAATTAACTCGTCTTCAGTTTTAAGCTCGTTTAATCTGGTGTATAGTTTTAAACGTTCGGTAATGTTATTAATATAATCATCTGGGAATAGTAGTTCGAAATCACTGTCTATAGTGACTTCTTTTACGTAAACCTTATCATCTAAATTAGTATCGTAAAGATCTTTAAATTCGGTTTCTTTTAATTCGTCTATGGCTTCTGCTAAAATTTTCTGGTAGGTATCAAAGCCAATTTCATTAATAAAACCACTTTGCTCGCCACCTAATAAATCACCAGCTCCACGAATTTCTAAGTCCTTCATAGCGATATTAAATCCGCTACCTAATTCTGTAAATTGCTCTAATGCCGAAATACGTTTACGTGCATCATCCGTCATTGCCGAATATTCAGGCGTAATGAAATAACAAAAAGCTTTCTTGTTACTACGACCAACACGACCACGCATTTGGTGTAAGTCACTTAACCCAAAATTATTGGCATTATTAATAAAAATGGTGTTGGCATTTGGCACGTCTAAACCACTTTCAATAATGGTTGTACTTACTAAAACGTCAAAAGTACCATCCATAAACTGAAGCATTAACTCTTCCAGTTTTTTACCGTCCATTTGTCCGTGACCAATACCAATTTTGGCATCTGGCACCAAACGTTGAATAAGTCCTGCAACTTCTTTAATGTTTTCAATACGGTTGTGGATAAAAAAGACTTGTCCGCCACGTTCTATCTCATAACTTACCGCATCACGAATGCTTTCTTCGCTAAAACGAATCACATTACTTTCAATAGGGTAGCGGTTTGGTGGTGGCGTTGTTATAACCGATAAATCTCGCGCCGCCATTAAGCTAAATTGCAATGTTCTTGGAATTGGTGTTGCGGTTAGGGTCAACACATCGACATTGTCTTTTAAAGTTTTAAGTTTTTCTTTTACAGCAACTCCAAACTTTTGTTCTTCATCAACAATTAAAAGTCCTAAGTTGTTAAACTTTACTTTTTTATTGACTAATTGGTGTGTTCCAATAATAATATCCACGTGACCTTTTTCTAAACGTTCTAAGGTTTCGCGTTTTTGTTTCGCAGTTCTAAAACGGTTGACATAATCTACCGTGACAGGGAAATTTTTAAGACGTTCGCTAAAGGTTTTATGATGCTGAAAGGCTAAGATAGTAGTTGGCACTAAAACGGCAACTTGTTTACCATTATCTACGGCTTTAAATGCGGCACGAATAGCAACTTCGGTTTTACCAAAACCAACATCACCACAAACCAAGCGATCCATTGCTCGCTCACTTTCCATATCGTTTTTAATATCTTGAGTGGCTTTGAACTGATCTGGTGTGTCTTCATAAATAAAAGACGCTTCTAATTCGTGCTGAAAATGACTATCTGGATTATATTGGTAGCCTTTTTCTAACTTACGTTTAGCGTATAGTTTTATAAGGTTAAATGCAACGTGTTTAACACGTGATTTAGTTTTCTCTTTAAGGGTTTTCCAAACCTTGCTCCCTAATTTATGAACTTTAGGTGCTTTGCCATCTTTCCCTTTAAATTTAGTGACTTTGTGTAACGAGTGAATACTTAAATATAGCACATCGCGTTCGCCATAAATTAATTTAATGGCTTCCTGTTTGTTACCTTCTACATCTATTTTCTGTAAACCTCCAAAACGACCAATTCCGTGGTCAATGTGCGTGACATAATCGCCAATTTCTAAGTTGGTTAATTCTTGTAGTGTAATGGCTTGCTTTTTAGCATACCCATTTTTAATTTTGAATTTGTGATAACGCTCAAAAATTTGATGATCGGTATAAACGGCAATTTTTGCGTCTTCGTTTACAAAACCTTGGTGTAAAGCTAATTGTGCGGTTTGGTAGTTTACGGTAGCTTCAGCATCTTCAAAAATATCGTGAAAACGTTTGGCTTGTTGCTCGCTAACACAACTAATATAATTGGTGTAACCTTTATTATGATTGCTATTTAAATTATCGATTAATAAATTAAATTGCTTGTTAAATGCAGGTTGCGGTGAGGTTTTATAAGTTATTTCTGGTTCAGTAAGGTTAAAATAATAATTAGTTCCAAACTCAACTAAAGTAAGTTGTTCTATTTGTGAACGTAAGACGTTAGAGTCGCAAAATAAATCTTTAGGCTCGTTGCGTTGTATGGTTTCTTCTAAGTTTTCAAAAGTGTCTTCGGCTTTGCTAAAAAAGTCATCAATACGTGTAAAAAGTATTTCGGCATTTTTGCTAAATACAATGGTTTTAGGTGAAATGTATTTTAAGAAACTTTGTCTAGTTTCATCAAAAACCTTTGTTGCCACATTAGGTATTATGGTGATTTTCTTAACAACTTCGTTTGACAGTTGGGTTTCGACATCAAAAGTTCTAATACTGTCTACTTCGTCGCCAAAAAACTCAATACGATAAGGTTCATCATGTGAAAAAGAAAACACATCTACAATTCCTCCTCTAACTGAAAATTCTCCGGGTTCGGTAACAAAATCTACACGTTTAAATTTGTATTCAAATAAGATTTCGTTTAAAAAGTCGATACTAATTTTATCGTTTAAAGATACTTTTAACGTGTGACTGTTTAGTTCCTTTCGCGTGACTACTTTTTCAAATAGTGCATCTGGATAGGTAACAATAATGGCAGGTTTTTTACGTGAATTAATGCGGTTTAGTACTTCGGCACGTAATAACACATTTGCATTATCGGTTTCTTCTATTTGGTAAGGTCTACGGTAACTACCTGGATAAAAGAAAACATCTTTATTGTTAATTAATTGCTCTAAATCGTTTAAGTAAAAAGCGGCTTCTTCTTTATCGTTAAAAATAAGTAGAAACGGTTGGTCTTGTGCTTTAAAAACTTGTGTGATAATAAAAGATAAGCTGGAACCAACTAAGCCTTTTAAATGTGTTTTACTTTGAGTTTTGGCAATAGCAGTTTGCAGATTTTGCGTTTGCGAAATCTGTGAAAAAGCTTGCGAGAGATTTGATGTACTCACGTTTGGAATTCTTTTTTAACAAATATAATGGTTAGAACGTTTAATTTTAAGTTTCTGCTTTTGAATTAACATAGAATTTGCATTAGGGATAAAGCTATTGTTGGAGCTCTTTTTTGGTTGTTGCGTTTGCAACCAAAAAAAGCGACTAGCGCGAGCCCGACTTTTTGCCGACAAAAAGTAATGCCCAAAAGGGAAAAATAACCCTTTTTTGTTAAAAAAACCTTAGTGCTAAGTAAGGGATGTATTGATAATTTATATATTTGTTAAATAATTAAAAAACAAGAAAAATGTCATTTTCAGATTTATTTGATAGCGGATTTAAGAAACGTAATGAGGACCATTTTGCAGCGATTGTAAGAGTGGCCATGAGTGATGGTGTGATTAGTGATTCTGAAAAGGCCTTTTTAGATCGTTTAGCACGTAATTTAAGTATTAGTGAAGTTGATTACGATACGATTTTAAAGGATTATAAATCGCATCCAATTAATCCTCCAACAACTTACGAGAGACGTTTAGAGCGTTTATACGATTTAGCACGTATGGTATGGGTTGATCATATTGATTTAGAAAATAAAATGGTGATTTTAGAGCGTTTAGTCGTTGGTTTAGGATTTAGATCTAGCAATGCTAAATATGTTGCCGATAAGTCTATTGCATTAGTACAACAAGGTGTTGATGTTGATGATTTTAGCGAAGAAATAAAAACAATGAACAGATAAGAATCTGTTTTAGCGATATAGAAAAGGCGACCAATTGGTCGCCTTTTTTATGCTTCGTTGTTAAGTGCTTGTATTAATTCTTCTTCACTAAAAGGTTTTTTAAGTATAGTATTAATTTTAGCGGTTTTGTAAGATTTTAAATCTTTTGGTAAAACCTTGGCTGTTACAGCAATTATAGGTAGTTTTTTTACATCTCTGTCACGACTCTTCCTAACTTTTTTAAGGATGTCTAAGCCGTTGTATGGTCCTAAATCCATATCTAGAAGAATTAAATCGTAATCATTAATTTCTAGACGATCTACGAATTCATCAGGGTTGGTTTCTACGTCTAAGTCGTAGTTTTTAAGCTTGAACATCATTTTAAATAATGTCATTTGTACCATTTCTGAATTATCTAATAAAATTACCTTCTTGACTTTATTAGTTTCTTTTAGTACTGTTGCTTTTTCTTTTTTAATAATTGCTTTCCCTGTAGGATCTATTTTAAAGTTAATATTAACTTTAAAGGTTGTTCCTTTACCTGATTTCGATTCCACATCTATTTTTCCATCAAAAGCAGAAATTAATTCTTTGGTAATGGCTAAGCCTAACCCAAAATTTTTAGAATCATTTGTTATAGTGTTTTCTTTAAGTTGTGCAAATGAGTTGAAAATATTATCCAATTCTTGTTTTGGGATTCCTATGCCAGTGTCTGTAACGCTAAATGTGGTGTTAAGTTTTCCTGCGCGAATTTGATTAAATGATACTTTGAATTCAATATCACCTTTTTCAGTATACGTAATTGCGTTGTTTAATAAATTGGTTAAAATTTGTCTTAAACGTACTTGGTCTGATATTATGATTTCTGGAATTTGACCTTCGTAAACTGTTTTAAACTCCAGACCTTTGTCTAATGCTTTTTGTGTGTAGATTTGTGTTAAATCTTCAGTTAAAGTTTTAATACTAAAAGCATTATTATCTAATTTTAATTTTTTAGATCGTAATGTTGAAATATCTAAAATGTCTTCAATTAATTTTTTTAAATGCGCTCCAGAGTTATTAATTATATCTAAATAACTATTTTGTTGATAGTCTAAATCTGTTTTTTTTAGAATGTCAGAAAAGGCAATAATACCTAGCAATGGTTCACGAAGTTCGTGACTAAAATTAGCAATGAACTCGGTTTTAAAAGCTTCTTGTTCTTTTAAAAATGCATTTTGAATAGCTATTTTTTCTTGAGTTATTACTGATTCATTTCGTTGTTGTGAAGTGATTTGATACGTGTTGTAATGCTCTGTAAAGTCTTTTAGTATAAGAAGTGGATTCTTGTCTTTATAGGTGCGTAAAATAACATCGCAAATAATAGGCGATGCATCTAAATTAAAATGAATACAGCTAAACATATAGTTTTTGTCCTCTTCTATTTTAACGAGTTCTTCTAGGGTTATAAAAAATGGGTATGTGTCTGAAATGGGTTTATTAGACTTAAAGTTTACAATGTTATCACAGCTTTCTATGGCTTTTAAGTCTTTACTTAAAATAATATATTGTGTGCTGGATTTTACCAGATCCTTTTTGTATAAGTCTAAATGTTTACTCATTTATTTAATTAATGTTTTGGCTAAGTCTGTAAATAATTCATTTACATTTTCGCCTGTTTTTGCACTTGTATAAATCATTTCATGTTTGCTAAATAATGCTTCAGCTTCTAGGGCTTTTTTAGTCACTAAATCTCTTTTGTTAGCGACAATTTTACATGGTGTTTTAGCGTGATTTTTACTAATGTAATTTATCTCGTTTTCTAAATTTTGGTATGTAGATGGGCGCGTTAAATCGAATACATAAATAAACGCATGTGTTCCCAATAGGTAAGAGGTTCTAATGTTTTCAATATTGTCAATACCTTCTAAATCCCATAGTACTAAAGTGACGTCGTTTTTTTTGTCGATTTTAATATCTTTTTTTAGAACATGAACACCAATGGTTACTTTGTAATCTTCGGTGAAAACGTTTTCTACAAATTGTCTCACTAAGGACGATTTTCCTACGCCAAAGTGTCCCAAGACAACTATTTTTTTAGAATGTTTCATGGTTAAAATGTGCTTCTATTTTTTTTGCTAATATACTTTCGTTGTTTAAGTCGGTTTTGTTAATGCTACGCTGTGCAAAGTCTAATAATTTGTCTTCTAGTTTGTCTTTGTAAATGACATTATAAGCTCCGGAAATAACAACAGCAATATAGTATTTTGAAAAATTCTGTAAATGAATATGAAAGGTTTCATACTCTATACTTTGTAAGTCTTGATTATGTTTGTTAAACGCATCTTCTGCAAAACTTTTTATAGCCGTTAGCATTCCAGCAACTGAATCTTCATCGATATTGTTGGTAAATGTATGGTTGGATTTAACTAACCCAGAACCTTGCTCTATAACTATGAATTGCTCTATAATAGGTTTGTGTTGCTCTTGTAAAATTAAATTTGCTTCACTTACACCTGTGGCTGCTGCTTTTGCTTTTCGTCTAAAGAAATTAAAAGAAAAACGATCTGAAATTTGTTGATTTATCTTTTCGGATAGTAAATTAATTTCATGCTGTACGTATTTCTTAATCATCTTCCCTAAAATAGGAAACAAAGCTTCTACAACGGCATCTTGTGAATTTTGAATTTCAGTTTTTAAAGCCTCAGTAATGGTTGGACCCAAAGTATTTGGAATACTTTCTGTAAAAGCATCTAATTGTGCTTTAATTATAGGGTCTACTTTTTCGGCTAATTGGTTGTATTGGTTAAGAGTACTTTCCAATTCTTTAATTTTACGTTCTAAACCTGAGGCATAAACATATTCATCTTTTAGTAAGATGTCTTTAAGAATTTGTAGTTTTTCTTTCTCTTCCATGAATAAGTCAGTTAAGAGTTTACTGACTTATTTTTTCACCTAACTTTACTAAAAGGTCACCTAAATCTTTGCGGTTTACTTTCTTCTCGTCAATGGTATCTAATTTATCCAGAACGGTATCTTCTAGCTCTGTAATTCTAATATTAATGTCGGTAGCAGTGTTGTCTAGGCTTTTTAAAAGTTCAGCTTTAACCGTTTCAATTAAATCCTCTAATTCATTTTTCTTGTTAAGAATGTCTTTTTTTAAGGTGTCAAACTCACTATCGTAAGCTTGCATATTTTCCCCAAAAATAAGTTCTTTTATTGCATCTATTTTTGAATTAGCCGACCCGTTTTTAACCGGTTCTTGTTGGTCAATTACTCCGTTTTGTTTTGACATTTGTGTTAGTTTAATTACTAAAAATAAATAAATGTTGGTTGAGTATTATTGAAAATAAGAAAATTACATGAAACTTTCAGCTTTTTTTACCATGTTTTTGCTTCCACAAATAAATGGCACACGTTGGTGTAACTCTTTTGGGTCTATATCCATAATACGTTGTTTACCATCGCTAGCAATACCATTTGCTTGTTCTGCAATATATGCCATAGGATTACATTCGTACAATAAACGTAGTTTTCCATTAGGGTTTTTAGAGGTTTCTGGGTACATGTAAATTCCTCCTTTAATCATATTTCTATGGAAATCAGAAACTAAAGAACCAATATAACGCGATGTATATGGTCTGTTATCTTCTTCGGCTTGACAATATTTTATGTAGTCTTTCACACCTTGAGGGAAATGCACATAGTTTCCTTCGTTTACAGAGTATATGTTACCATCTTCTGGGAACTGCATATTTGGATGCGATAAATAAAATGTTCCAATAGCTGGATTTAATGTAAATCCATTAACACCATGACCAGTTGTATAAACTAACATAGTCGATGTTCCGTACACCACATAACCTGCAGCAACTTGTTCGCTTCCTTTTTGTAAGAAATCGTCAATAGTTACTGGTGTTCCTACAGGAGTTACACGTCTGTAAATAGAGAAAATAGTTCCTACCGATACGTTTACGTCAATATTACTAGAGCCATCTAAAGGGTCAATTAATACGACGTATTTGTTTTGGTTGTTTTCATCTTGACTATTAATCGTGATAAAATCGTCTTCTTCCTCACTGGCTAATCCACAAATAATGTTTCGCTTTTTTAAGGTTTCAATAAAAACATCATTAGCAAAAACATCTAGCTTTTGTTGGTCTTCACCTTGAATGTTAGTGTCTCCAGCATCGCCAAAAATATCCATTAATCCCGCTTTATTAACATCGTGATTAACCACTTTTGCCGCTAAACGTATAGAGTTTATTAAACGTGATAATTCGCCAGAAGAATATTTAAATTCTTTTTGGTTTTCAATTATAAATTCGCCTAATGTTTTTGTGTTACCTAACATAAATTGTGAGTTTGTAGGCACAAATATCGCATAAAAAAATGGACTAATACGGTTTACTAAACATAAAAAAGAATTGTAGTCTGAAACTTTAAAATTATCTTTGAAATAAAAAGCATTTTATGAAATTTACAATTAGAAAAGCTGTAAAATCAGATATGCCAGCTGTGCTTAATTTAATTAAAGAGTTAGCTGTGTTTGAAAAAGAAGAAAAAGAAGCGATATTAACGGTTAGAGACTTGGAGAATGATGGATTTGGAGACCAACCTTTATTTTATTGTTTTGTTGCCGAGTATGAAACGAAAATTGTAGGTATTGCCTTAAGTTATTTAAGATATTCAACCTGGAAAGGTAAGGCGTTGCATTTAGAAGATTTAATTGTTAATATGGATTATCGAAGTTCTGGTTTAGGAACTTTATTGTTAAATGAAGTAGTTAAGTTAGGCTCAAATTTAAATGTTAAACGTGTATCTTGGGAAGTGTTAGATTGGAATACTAATGCTATTGAGTTTTATGAGAAAAAAGGAGCTAAGATTTTAAAGGATTGGCATTTGGTACAACTAGATGAAGAACGTATTAATAACTATTTAATAGCAATATAATGCAGGTATTGAAATTTGGAGGTGCTTCTGTAAAAGACGCAAATGGTGTTAGGAATTTAGTTGCTGTTTTAGAAAAAACGGGACATAATAACACGCTTATTGTAACCTCTGCAATGGGTAAAATGACCAACGCATTAGAAGATGTTGTTGCTAAATATTTTAATAAAAAAAATGAACTTGATGCCTCACTTAAAGCTGTGGTACAGTTTCATAAACACATATTAATAGATTTATTTGAAAACGAATCACATCCAGTATTTAAGAAAATAGATACTTTGTTTGATGAGCTTAAGGTTTTTTTTAAAACTAACAAGTCACCAGATTATAATTTTGTTTATGATCAAGTTATAGGTTATGGCGAGTTGGCTTCGACTACAATTGTTAGTTCTTATTTAAATTATAAATCTATAAAAAGCGAATGGTTAGACGTTAGACCATTAATTAAAACGGATAATTATTACCGTTATGCCAATGTTAATTGGGAAGCCACACAAGAAGCTATTAGTAAAACGGTTAAAAATAACACCTTGTATATTACACAAGGTTTTTTAGGTAGTGATGCCAATAATTTTACAACAACTTTAGGTCGTGAAGGAAGTGATTATACGGCGGCTATTTTTGGTTATTGCTTAAATGCTAAGAGCGTAACCATTTGGAAAGATGTTCCAGGTGTTTTAAATGCCGATCCGCGTTACTTTAGCGAAACACAACTATTAGAAAATATATCCTATACGGAAGCTATAGAGTTAGCGTTTTATGGTGCATCTGTAATTCATCCAAAAACATTGCAACCATTACAGCAAAAGGAAATTCCTTTATATGTTAAGTCGTTTTTAAATCCGTTAAACCCAGGAACTGTTGTTAATAAAGTTCAAGGTATTACACCATTGTTGCCTTGTTTTATATTAAAGCAAAACTTGGTGTTGGTATCTATATCTACTCTAGATTTTTCTTATATTGTTGAAGAAAATATAAGTGAAATTTTTACGTTACTAGCTAAGTATAAGATGAAAGTAGACGTGATACAAAATTCAGCAATTAGTTTTTCGGTGTGTTTTGATAATACATTTAACAACTTGCCTGAATTATTATTAGCGTTAAAAGCGAAATTTAAAGTAACTTGCCACGAAAATATAAATCTATTTACGGTAAGACATTTTGATGATGAGGTGATTGCTAAACTTGAAGAAGGCAAGCAAATTTTGTTAAAGCAACAATTAAAAGAAACCGTTCAAATTGTGACCAAATAATATAAAATTATGGGATTAGTTTCCGCAAAAGAGGTAGCAAAAGCTATAAATCTGGATAAATACGGATTTGTTGGTACGTTTATTGGCTGGTTTCTTATGAAATTTTTAAAAATTTCTACACTCAATAAAATATACAACAAGCATAAGCATTTAAACGATTTACCTTTTTTAAATAGCTTATTAGAAGAGTTAGATATTAACTTCGAAATACCAGAGGAAGACTTAAAACGCTTACCTAAAGATGGTGCGTATGTAACTATTTCTAATCATCCATTAGGCGGAATTGATGGTATCCTACTTTTAAAATTAATGGTAGAGCAACGTGAAGATTTTAAAATTATCGCGAACTTTTTATTACATCGTATAGAGCCATTAAAGCCTTACATAATGCCTGTTAATCCTTTTGAAAATCACAAGGATGCAAAGTCAAGTATTGCTGGGTTCAAGAATGCCATAATGCATATTAGAAATGGTCATCCATTAGGGGTTTTTCCAGCAGGAGAAGTATCTACTTACAGAGATGGCAAGTTAGTGGTCGATAAGCCTTGGGAAGAAGCTGCTATGAAACTAGTTCAAAAAGCCAAAGTTCCTGTAGTGCCTATTTATTTTCACGCTAAAAACAGCTCGCTTTTTTATCGATTATCTAAAATTAGCGATATGTTTAGAACGGCTAAATTACCTTCAGAATTACTGACCCAAAAACGACGTGTTATTAAGGTTAGAGTAGGGAAGCCTATACCTGTAAAAGCTCAAGATGAGCACGACAGTTTAGATAGTTTTACGGAGTTTTTAAGAAAGAAAACTTACATCTTAGCGAATGCTTTTGAGCCTAAAGAGAAAATTATATCGACTATTTCACAAAGTTTAAAGACTGTTAAATCGCCTAAAAAAATAGTAAGACCTGTAAACGCAGAAGATATTATTGCTGAGGTAGAACAGCTTAAACAAGACGATTGTAAGTTGCTTACTAGTAAAAATTACGACGTATATTTAACTAAAGGTGATACAGCGCCTAATATTTTAAATGAAATTGGCCGTTTACGAGAAATTACTTTTCGTGCTGTTGGTGAAGGAACTAATGAAGCTACCGATTTAGATGATTTTGATACGTATTATCATCATATGTTTTTATGGGATAATGAAGCGAAACGAATTGCTGGTGCTTACAGAATGGGCTTAGGTGCGCAAATTTTTAAGCGTTTTGGTATTGATGGTTTTTATCTTCAGGATTTATTTCGTTTTGAGCCTGAGTTATATAAAATGATGAGTGAGTCCTTAGAGTTAGGACGTGCATTTATTATTAAAGAATACCAACAAAAGCCAATGCCATTATTTTTAATGTGGAAAGGTATTGTACATACTACATTACGTTATCCAGAACACAAATATTTAATTGGTGGTGTTAGTATAAGTAATCAGTTTTCTAACTTCTCTAAGTCGTTAATGATTGAATTTATGAAATCGCATTACTACGACCCGTATATTGCACAATATGTACATCCTAAAAAAGAGTTTAAAGTAAAGCTTAATGATGCAGATAAAGACTTTGTTTTTGATGCAACAGAAGCCGATTTAAATAAGTTTGATAAAGTCATTGATGAGATTGAACCAGGTGCATTGCGTTTGCCTGTGCTACTTAAAAAGTACATTAAGCAAAACTGTAAATTGGTTGGTTTTAACGTCGATCCTTTATTTAATAACGCTGTAGATGGTTTAATGTATATTAAGGTCACAGACTTGCCGGAAAGTACAGTAAGACCGGTTATGGAGGAGTTTCAATCAGAATTAGAGCGAAAGTTTTCTGAGAAAAATGATGCCTAATCTTTTTTTGATAATTATAGCTACTTAAAACTTGCTGTTGTTTTACGACTGAAAAACACGTAACTTTACTACAAACACTTTTTATTATGATTGCACACAAATCTAGAAGCTTAACGTTTTTTAAACCTGAAACCATAGATAATGCTTCTGGTGCGCAATTTTTTGATGCTGGTATTTCTGCTGGATTTCCCTCGCCTGCCGAAGATTTCTCGGAAAACCGTTTATCTTTAGATGATGAGTTAGTTAAAAATAAAGAAGCTACTTTTTATGCTCGCGTTAGCGGACAAAGTATGATTGGTGCTGGCTTAGATGACAATGACTTATTAGTGATTGACCGTAGTTTAGAACCTTCTAATAATAAAATAGCGGTTTGCTTTTTAGATGGCGAATTTACCGTAAAACGCTTACGTGTAGATACCGAAGGTGTTTGGTTACAACCAGAAAACCCTAATTACCCAATTATTCATATTACTGAAGAAAACAATTTCTTGATTTGGGGTATTGTCACGAATGTGATTAAGAAGGTTTAATCTACTTTTCTGTATAATTAAAACACAAATGATTCAAATTAACGGTTGGGCAATTATTAGTGAATCTTTTAAAGAAGAAGACGAGAATGATGAGCTACTTAATTCTATTATTAGAAAAATTGAATTAAAAATAGCAGAGTTTAATTATGCTAATGAAGCGTATTGTTTAAAAGACTTAAACGGCACGTATCATCTATCAATTATGGCAAATCACAACCATAACTGTGATTATGTAATTGATTTCTTTAAATGGATTTCTCAAATATCAGTTGGTTCTTATGGCTTGCTTCACGTTCACGACGACGAAGATTACAAAAGAGGCAATGAAAACAAATTCAAAGTTTGGTGTATGAAAAAAGGAGAAGTCACAGAACTGAACGATGAATTTCTTTCGCCTATAATTCCTACAATAGAAGAGTAACTACTTCACTAAAATACCTTTAGCTTCCATTAAAGGAATAGCTTGTAAAGCTTTTAAATTAATCGTGTTTTTTCTAAAAAGGAAGGTTTTATCGAACATTGTGTTACCTTCAAAAAAACTCACTTTAAACTGGTTGTTTAACTCGAATAAATCTTCTTGTATTAACTCAATTTTAGCGTAACTCTTTTTAGGTAAAACGTCTAATTTCTTTCTGAATTTAGAGGTGATTTTATCTTTTGAATAACCATCAGTTACGATAATAACCATTTCTAAATCCACGTCTTTATCGTTAATAATATAAGCGTTCCAATCTTGGGTTTTGTACACGTCGTTATATTCGTTAACTACGGCAACGTAAACGTCTTCTACTTTTGGAATGCTAATATCTTTTTTCACGATAAATTTATTTATGTTTTCTGTTATACAGGAAAACTTAATTGCAATAGATTCTGCTATACAGCAGAATGACAAAACGAGATTAAAAGATTGTAAAATCTTACTTTTTAGAATCTTTTCTATTCAATTTATAGTTTTATAAAGCAGATTTAAACTGCTCTAAGAAACGTACATCGTTTTCACTTAATAAACGGATATCGCCTATTTGGTGTAATAACATTGCGATACGGTCAATACCTACTCCAAATGCAAATCCTGAGTATTCTTCTGAATCGATACCACAGTTTTTAAGTACGTTTGGATCTACCATACCACAACCACCAATTTCTAACCAACCAGTTCCTTTGGTAATTTTATGGTCTGTTTTGGTTTCTAATCCCCAATACACATCAATTTCTGCACTTGGTTCTGTAAATGGGAAATATGATGGTCTTAAACGTATTTTAGACTTTCCAAAAAGCTCGGTTGTAAAGTATTGTAAAGTTTGCTTTAAGTCGGCAAAACTAACGTCTTTGTCAATGTATAAACCTTCTAACTGGTGGAAGAAACAATGTGAACGCGCCGAAATAGCTTCGTTTCTATAAACGCGACCTGGCGAAATAGTACGAATTGGCGGTTTATTGTCTTCCATATAACGTACTTGTACCGAACTGGTATGCGTACGTAATAAAATATCTGGATTGGTTTGAATAAAAAATGTATCCTGCATATCTCGTGCTGGATGGTATTCCGGCAAGTTTAATGCTGTAAAGTTATGCCAGTCGTCTTCGACTTCTGGACCTTCACTAACGTTAAAACCAATACGTGAAAAGATATCTATAATTTGATTTTTTACGATAGAAATTGGATGTCTTGAACCTAAACTTACAGGCTCACCTGGACGAGAAACATCTAAAGTACTTGGTGCCGAATCTTCGCTTGCGCTTAATTCGTCTTTAAGAACATTTACTTTTTCTTCGGCTGTTTTTTTAAGTGCATTTACCACTTGACCAAATTCTTTCTTTTGATCGTTAGCCACGTTTTTAAACTCCTTAAAATAATCGTTAAGTAAGCCTTTTTTACCTAAATATTTAATTCTAAACGCTTCAACCTCTTCTACGGTTTGTGCTTTAAAATCTTCGGCTTCTGTAATTAGTTCTTTTATCTTGTCTATCATCGTGTGCTGAATTTGGTTTCAGTAACATTAAAAATGTCCGCAAATTTACTAATTTTTACGGAATTTCGTAAGTGATGGCGCGATTGTTTGAGCTCTTTTAATATGGTGGCGTTTATGCCATATTAAAAAGCGAGTCGCAAGAGCACGACCCTTTAGAGTTACGCCCAAATATTAATTAATATATGTGGTCTCTAAAAAGTAATTTACAATGGCTTCTTTTATTAAAACCGACTGCTCACCTGCTTTTAGATTAGGCAACTCTGCAATGGTTTTGTAGTGTGGCCAACCTTCTTTATCCACGAAATCTAACTCGTAATAACCGTAAGGACTTAGCAATTTACAAATGGCAATGTGCATTAAATCTAACTTGTGGTCTTTTTTAAAGGCACGGTCAAATTGCCCTAATTCCTGCACGCCAATTAAGTAAATAATGGCATCAAGGTCCAAGGTGTCGCCGTCTGCAAACTGATTAGATAGTTTTTTTACAACGTCTTCCCAGCGTTCTTTTAATTTTTCGTCTCTTGCCATAGCGTTTTTAAAGTCACAAAGTTAGGTTATATTTACCAAAAATTAATCATTATGTCGGTTTTAGATATTATACTTATCGCGTTATTAGGTTTTGGTTTAATACGTGGTTTTTTTAAAGGTTTTTTTGTTGAAGTTACTTCTTTAGTGGCTTTAGTGGCTGGTGTTTATGGCGCAATTCACTTTAGTTATTTTGTGGCCGAATTTTTACAATCTAAAACAGAATGGGGCGAAAAAGCCATTAACGTATCGGCATTTGCTATTACGTTTGTGATTATAATTATTGTGATAAGTTTAGCTGGAAAAGCGTTAACTAAATTAGCCAGTTTTGCAATGTTAGGTATTGTAAACAAGCTTTTAGGTGGTGTTTTTGGGGCTTTAAAAATGGCACTTATTGCCAGTGTTTTATTATTAGTTTTTAATAAGATGAATAGTACGATTCCGTTTTTAAGCGAAGAAGAATTAGAAGAGTCGATGCTTTACAAGCCTGTAAAAAGCTTAGCACCTATGATTTATCCTTATATTATTAAAGCGGATGAGTTAGAGGAAAACGATGAAAATCCTGAGTCTGAAGAAAATGATAATCCTGAAGAATAATTAAAATTTTGTTTTAATATTATGTGCGCTAAATATTGATTTTAATTGCACTTGCGTTATAGCGCCTTCTACTAAATCTTTTAATTGTAGTAAGTCGAAATAATTCATCGAAAAACTAATTTGAGGACACGGCGATTGTACCAATAAAGTATTACACGTTTCCTTTTTAGTACAAGCATTACATAAATTAGCTTGTTTATAATTCTTTTGAATTTCTTTATTAAAAACATCTAATTCTGCTTGTGTTAGATAAAGCCCATTGTCTTTAAACACTAATTGCACTTTGCCCTCTTCCTTTTTAACGCTTTGTTTCCATTTAAAAGCAATACCAATAGCGTTATTGTATAGTAGATTTATATCATTCATAATATGCTAATTTTAGCTATTACAAATATAATTTAGAATTATTCTAAATAAAATATTTTAACATAAAAAAAGAGTAACTGCAAAGTCACTCTTTTAAGTTATAAATTGAATGGCTTAAAGCATTTCTACTTTACCTGTATGTAAACTGTACACACCTCCAACAATTTTAATATCTCCTGCGTCTTCCATTTCTTTTAAGATTGGACTTTTCTCACGAATACGCTCAATAGTTAAAGCGACATTGTTTTCAACTGTTTTTGCCACAAAAGCTTTGTTTGAAGAATCTAAAGCGCCATCTACTTCATCTGATGATTTTTTAACTGCTGGTAAAATATTACCTAATAAGTGTGTGATGTTTCCTAACTCAACACCATCGCAAGCGGCTTTTACAGCACCACAAGCTTCGTGTCCCATTACTAAGACTAATTTACTTCCTGCAACTTTACAAGAGTATTCTAAGCTTCCTAAAATATCGGTATTCTCAAAGTTCCCTGCTACACGAGCTACAAAAACATCACCAATAGCTTGGTCTAAAACCGTTTCTACTGGTACGCGAGAATCGATACAAGATAAAACCACAGCTTTTGGAAATTGTCCGCCAGTAGTTTGTTGTACTAAAGCGGCATTATCTGCACCTTCTAATTTACCATTTACAAATCTTTCGTTTCCTGCTAATAAATCTTCTAAAACGCTACTTGGCGTTAATGCATCCTGTACTTGTTTTGTTATTGCTAAATTTTTCATTTTTATATTATTTATTTTAATTCTGTTAAAACAGAACATTGTTTGTTTTTAATCTGTGTCTTTTACATTTTCTTTTACCCAATACATACATTCTGTAAAACTGTTAAAAACACGGTCTTCAGATATGAAATCGGGAATAATATCAATACGTTCCATCATATATCGTGGTTGACGTAGTAAGTTTACAAATACGACTTGAACGTTTCTGGTTTTCAAATCTTGTAGCATATCTTCCATAGCATACAATCCCGTTTGATCCATAGATTGCATACGTCCTAATCGCATAACAACGGTAGATGCCGTGTCTGGAATTTGTTCTGCTAACTGTTGAAAATCACTTGTAGATCCAAAAAACAACGGCCCTTTTAAGTGCTTGATAAACACTTCTTCCTTTAAATAATGAGGAAAATCTTTTTCGTCCTGCCAAGCTTCTTCTTTAAGTGGCTTAACATTAGAACGCTCTGCAGTTAAGTCTCCTATTTTTTTCATAAACATTAATGAAGCAATAACTAAACCAATCCCTACGGCATAAATTAAATCCCAAAAAGTAGATAACACTAAAACTATAAGCATTATTAACACTTCTGAACTTAATTTAAGTGGCCCTAATTTAATGTCTTTAGGTAAATATGGAATCGCTTTTAAACCTTTATAATCCATAACACCAATACCAACCGTTATTAAAATACCTACTAAAACGGCAGCTGGAATTTTAGATGCAATTGGCCCTAATGCTAACATTATAATTAAAAGCATAACACCTGCAATCATTCCAGATAACTTTGTTCTTCCTCCTGCATTAATATTTACAACAGTTCTAATCGTTGCTCCTGCTCCAGGAATTCCTCCAAAAATAGCTGCGATTGAATTACCAATACCTTGACCTATTAATTCCTTATTAGGCTTGTGTTTGGTTTTAGTCATATTATCTGCAACGACACTTGTTAATAGCGAATCCATTGCTCCTAATAAGGCTAAAGTTAATGCCGTGAAAAAATAAGGCGTAACACTATCTAATTTAAAATTTGTAAAAATCTCCATATTTGGCAATGGAATTCCACCGGGTATTTCAGATATAGGCAAGTAAGGCAAATTAAAGCCATAAGCAATACCAGACATCACTAACAATGCAGCGAAAAAACTAATAAAAATAGCACCATAAAGTCCTGCTTCTGGACCTAATCCTGAAGATACACCAAAAGCCAAAGCTAAAGGTAAGGCTACTATTCCTGCTGTGATCCCACCAAACGCATCACCTTTAACATTTGAAAAAAAGTTACTCATAACTATTTATTTTTGAAAGCCATTTAAATACTATTACTTTCTTCTATTAGAGATGAAGTTAAGAATTTAAAAATTATAAAAGGTTATAATATTAATTTGGTCGCGACCAGAGTTTTCAAAAAACTGATTCATATAACCTAATTCCACTTTAACTTTCTTGCTAAACTTGTAACCTAATCCGCCATAAACACGATTTCTATCAAAAACTGATGTCTTGGTATTTAGAAATATCTCATTATAAGCCGAAGCATATAATTGCTTTCCAGAATCACCAAAACTATACAATGGATACGAAAGTCCTAAAAAGTAACGAAAACGCATCTTATAATCACTTTCTACAAAGCGTTGTTCAAAACGATATCTATGCTGTAAACCTAATTTTCCTAAACGCTGTTTAGTAATAAATTGTTGAAAAATGCGATGTTCATTAACCGCAACTTTATCATTAGAATTACCGACATAGTTTTCACTTAAAATGTAACCGTAACCCAATAATAGATTCGATTTATTACTAAAAGTATAGCCTAAACCTGAACGCAACAACAGTTGCTCCAAATCGCCAATAGCATCATAATTACGATATTGCACTTCGTGGTGTAAATTCCACTTTTCATTAAGTTGTTTACTACCAATATACACTAACCAATTACCTAAATCACTGTCTTGAGCTATGCTAATTTTAGGTAACACAGCCAATACAAAAACAAATAAAATAGTTCTAATTGCTTTCATAGTTATACTGCTTTTGGTCTTAGTTTGAAAAACTCGATAAAACTTTCTGGATTTTCTACAATACCACGTTCAGAATATAATTTAATATGAATATTTCGTTGTTTCGCTTTAATAGCAAAATCTTCTAATATTTCAATCACATCAAAATCTAAATAGGTTGTTTTTCTTACGTCAATCTCTAAATAAGTTTCATTTGGCAAAGCATCTAACTCTTTTAAAATCGTTGCTTTATTGAAAAATGTAACTTCTTCTGCTAAAGTCATATTTACGTGATGCTCACCTTTTGTATCTTCTTTTACTTTATGTAAGAAATGACTGTTTTTGAAACTTTGAAATAAGGTAATTAATATTCCAACGGCTAACCCAACACCTACACCAATCAATAAGTTATATTGAAGAATAACTACGGTTAAAATAAATGGTACAAATTGTCTCCATCCCGCTTTCCACATTGCTTTAAACACACTTGGCTTAGCTAATTTATAACCAACAATTAATAAAATGGCTGCTAACACTGATAAAGGAATTTTATTCAATAAATTAGGAATAACTACAACAGAAATCAATAATAACAATCCGTGAATAATCGCAGATAACTTACTGCGTCCACCAGATTGAATGTTAGCAGAACTTCTTACAATTACTTGCGTTATTGGTAAACCACCAATCAACCCTGATACAATATTTCCAGCACCTTGCGCTAACAATTCTCTATTGGTTGGTGTCACATTTTTATGAGGATCTAATTTATCCGTTGCCTCTACACATAATAACGTTTCTAAACTGGCTACTAATGCCATTGTAAAAGCTGTAATCCAAACTGCGCCGTTTGTAATTGCAGAAAAATCTGGGCTATTAAATTGACTTTTAAAAGCATCAAAACTATCAGGAACTGGCACACTTACTAAATGTGTTGCGTTAATCCCTAAAATACTATTTTCTTTAAATAAAACGTAAAAGATAATCCCAACAACAACAGCAACTAATGGCCCTTGAATTACAGTGAAAATTTTACCTTTTTTAGATAACACATTACTCCAAAACAATAGAATAACTAAACTAATTACACCAATTACTAATGATCCTTCTTGTAAATATTGTCCGATATTAAAAATCTCTGAAATCGTATTTTCTCCGTCGGCTTGGAAGAATCCCCAACCACCTTCAGGGTTTTTATCTAAACCAAAAAAGTGTGGTATTTGCTTTAATATGATAATAATTCCAATACCTGTAAGCATTCCTTTAATTACTGAAGACGGAAAATAATAGGCAATAATTCCCATTTTTAATACTCCAAATAACATTTGAATAACACCTGCTAAAACAACGGCTACTAAAAAAATTTCAAAACCTCCTAAGTCCGTAATTGCAGTAAGTACAATTGCAGCCAATCCTGCTGCAGGACCACTAACTCCAATTTTAGAGCCACTTAAAGCTCCTACTACTATACCACCAACGATACCTGCAATTAATCCTGAAAATAGTGGGGCACCACTGGCCAATGCAATACCTAAACAT
>DAISIZ010000016.1:0-480 GCA_036821745.1 Aurantibacter sp.
GCATTGAAGCCTATTTCAATTGATCCTATTTTTAAAGATCGAATTGAATTGTCTTACTGTTCATATTTAGCAAAAATTTCTTTTAAAATTGAATCCTATAATAAGGCAAATCGTCTATTTAATAAAGTCATAACAAATTCCTCAAGTCTACTTTTTAGAGGATTAAATGTTGAAGCAAAATTAGGTTTAGCAAAGAGTTTTTATCACGATAAGAAGTATTTGCAAGCCAAACATATTATTGATGCTTTACTTAAAGGTTTAGAAGATGATTTTATAGAAGAAAAAGCAGATGCTTTTTTCTTAAAGTCTAAAGTTGAGCAGTCTTTAGGTAATGTAGAAGATGCATTTAGCGGGTATAAGCAAGGTATTGGTTTAAGAGAGCAAATTGATAAGACCATTAATTTTTCGAGTAAAGAAGCCTTGAAATTAACTTTTGAACAAGAGATTGCTACCAATAAAATTAGCGAGCAGAAAAAAAAT
>DAISIZ010000016.1:490-21351 GCA_036821745.1 Aurantibacter sp.
CCTTAAAAGAGAAAGATAAAATAAAAACTAGAAGTAATATCTTTTTATGGTTAGGTCTATTTATGTTGATTGCCTTTTCGGTATCTTCATACTTACGTTATAAGAAAAACCATAAACTAAATAATGAAAAATGGTTAGCCAAAAAGGAAATTGAAGATTTAAAACAAGAGCAATTAGGCTTGGAAGTTAAGTATAGAAAACAACAATCTACAGATTTTGCTATGCATATTTCTGAGAAGAATGATTTGTTAGAGAAGGTTAAATCGCAAATTATTAAAGCTAATATTGACGATAAAAATTCGGCTATAAATGAATTATTGTTTTTTATTAGCGATGACATTAAGCGTAATGAAGTAAAAACAACATTATATACGCATGTTGATGAAGGTAACGAGTCGTTTTATAAAAACTTATCGGTTAAGTATCCTGATTTAACCGATAAAGAAAAACGAATAGCTCAATTAATTAGATTAGGGTATTCTTCTAAGCGCATTAGTTTCGAGCTTAATATAGCCAAAGTAAGTGTTGATAATTATCGAAGTGTATTACGTAAAAAATTAGCTTTAAATAGAAGCCAGAATTTGGCAGACTTTATAAAAAATATCTAATACCTTTTTTTGAATTTAGTTGATTAGATGCTGTTGTTTTATTTGTGTTTTGAAATATATTAACTGTATTAAACAACACTTGTATGAACTCTTTGTAATTATAGTTCATAAAAAAAAGACCTCACTTATTAATAGTGAGGTCTTGAAAAATAGACTAACATCTTAAAAATTATTTGGTTTATTTGATCGATTAAGTTTTTCTATTAATTTTCGGCTATATCTATGTATAACGCTTTCTCAATTTTCTCTAACCTAGCCGTAATGTTTTTTTGATTTTCTTTTAGACTTGCTTTTTCTGTCTCCAATTGCTTAATACGTTTTAATAATGCTTGTGTAGCACTTACATTAAGCATACTTATAGCTTCTTAGTCAACCGTATGAAAATCGTTTACCTGTTTACCGTAAACAAATACTTGCCCTTGTTTCTCGCTGTTTATATTAAAAGAGGTAGCACTTGCTTTTGTAACCTCTACTAGTTCCTCTGTATGACTAAATATTAATTTTACAATATCTCCAACCTTTAAATCATTCTTTAAGTTGATTTGACCATTTTTAAGCGTTGATACTTTGTAAATGTTTGGAATGACTTCAGTTAAATTATTGGTTACAGCTTGAGGGAAAATCTTTTTAACTTGTTGTGCAATTACTTTTTTATAAGGCTTGTTGTGTTTTGCTTTGGTGTCTTAAAGTGTGTAGTCAGTAATTTCAATTTTTGAAAGTACTTTTAAATCATTCCTAGCATTAGAGATTCCTTTTATATTTTTTATACGTTTATCTGAAAAGGTATTAAATTCTGTTGCGGCAATGCGGTCTGATGCATAAATAGAGTAGTCATTTGCACCTGATAAAGTACCAGAGTTACCAGCATTATTAAAATAACCAAAATTCCCGACATCTGTGTTTTGAGAACCATTAACCACTAATTTCGCTTGGTTAGGATTGGTTGTGCCTGATACCAGTGTTTCCATTTTTTAATATGGTTAAAGCATTACTTCTTGTAGCAGAATCGAAGCCGTTAGCAACGGTGAAAATTCTGTCATTACCATCAAAAGCTATGGTTTCATTAGGTGTGTATAATTCATTGTAAGCACCAACAACAACCTCGGCAAAAGAAGGTGCAATAGTTTCTCTACCAATTGCTGTAGATATATATCCTGTTGCTTGTGTTAAACTTCCCATTGAAGTCGCATATTGTCCTGTTGCTTTTGTAACATCTCCCATTGCTGTGGCGTGAACTCCGAAAGCGGTTGTGTTATAACCTAAAGCAACTGCTCTAATTCCCGATGCTGTGGTTACTGGGCCTATTGCTATGGCATTATCTCCTGTTGCGTGTGCAAAATCGCCCATAGAAATCGCATATTCTCCCGATGATAAAGCATCTCTACCCATAGAAAAAGAATAGTCTCCTGTAGCTCTTGTATTATCACCTAATGCTATAGAGTTTAAACCTACATTAGAATCGTCCCATTGCGAACTTCCAACAGTTCCTGCTCTTAAAGCACCTTTGCTTTTGTCAAAAAATAAACGTGTGGTATCAGTCGTAATTGAACTGTTGTCTGCTAATTGTGTACTACCAAAAACAAAATCGTCTGTATTTACCGCGGTAGTATTTTGTACAACGCCTGAGATACTTTTAAATTCGCTAATATCTTTACCGAATTTTGACCATTGCGTACCATTCCAATAATAAAATCCTTCTGTAACATTGTCGGGAGCTGTTCCTGATGCTGTAGTGTTAAAAACCAATAAGCTGGTTAAAGGTGATGCAATAGTTGTTACGTCGTTTACATCTGTTAAGCTTACTCTCGAGATTAGTACACCTCTATCTGATGACTGAATGTCTAAAGCTGCAGAGGAATGAGGTGTTAATGTACCAATTCCTACTTGGCTATAAGTCGTGTTTGTAACAATAAGAAAAAGTAATACAATAGTAAAATTAAGTAGTTTCATTGGGTGTGTTTTTTGGGATAACTTCTTATCAAATATATTTTTTCTAATAGTTTTTGAATAATTTATAGTGTTTTAATTCACTGAAACAGGCCTATTTTCTTCATATCTGAACGTTTTGTTTATGAGTTTTATGCTAAAACAAAAAGTTTTTTTGTGAGTTAATTTGTTTTAAATGAATTATGTAAGTGTTTGTTTTAACCTTTGCTATTTGTTTAATTCTGTTGTTATAGTATTCTTCTTTCTAAGTATTCTTTTTTATAAAGAACCTCTAAATTTGTGTAGATATGATATAGTTGGGTTATGATGTGTGATAAACAAATAGAAAGACCTCACAAATTAATGTGAGGTCTTTCTATTTGTATTAAAAATTGAATTTTTATTTATTCTCAATCCAAACTCTTGCGTTTACAAAAGCTTCTAGCCAAGGTGAAACTTCATCTTGTCTTCCGTTAGGGTAGTTTGCCCAGTTCCATTGGAATGTGGAACGCTCAATATGTGGCATAGTCACTAAGTGTCTACCTGTTTTGTCACATAGCATTGCTGTGTTAAAGTCCGATCCGTTTGGGTTGTTTGGATAACCTTCGTAACCATATTTAGCTACAATGTTATATTTTTCTTCACCGTAAGGTAAGTTAAATTTTCCTTCACCATGAGAAATCCAAACCCCTAATTCTGTACCTGCTAAACTTGATAACATTACAGAGTTGTTATCTTGAACCTTAACCGATGTAAATGAGCTTTCGTGCTTTTTAGAATCGTTATGAATCATTTTGCCATGTTGCTCATGTTCAGGATTAATTAGGTCTAATTCCATCCATAATTGACAACCGTTACAAATACCAACAGATAAAGTATCTTCTCTATTAAAGAAGTTTTCTAAAGCTGTTTTTGCTTTGTCATTATATTTAAATGCACCAGCCCAACCTTTTGCCGAACCTAATACATCAGAGTTAGAGAAACCTCCAACAGCACCAATAAATTGAATGTCTTCTAAGTTTTCACGACCAGAAATTAAATCGGTCATGTGCACATCTTTTACATCAAAACCAGCTAAGTACATTGCGTTAGCCATTTCACGTTCTGAATTAGACCCTTTTTCACGGATAATTGCTGCCTTTGGCTTTTCACCTTTTGGTGTTTTAAACGTATCAGCTAATTTTCCTGTAAATCCTTCTGGGAACGTATATTTTAAAGGTTGATTTTTGAAGTTTTCAAAACGTGCATCAGCTAAACCATTAGCTGTTTGCTTACGGTCTAATAATAATGACGTTTTAGACCAAACATCTCTTAATCTTGAAACGGTTAAGCTAAATACTTCATTTGAATTAATCACGTTTAAGAAATCACCTTCAATGACTTTACCAATATTGAAAAACTCAATACCTGCATTAGATAATGTGTTTTCTATTGAAGCATCTTTAGATTGAATTACAATTCCTGAGTTTTCAGAGAATAATACTTTAACTGAATCTTTTTCATTTAAAGCGGTTAAGTCTAATTCTGCACCAATATTTACATCAGCAAAACATAATTCTAATAAGGTTGTAATTAAACCACCAGAAGCCACATCATGTCCAGCAACAATTTGTCCGTTTACGATTAATTGTTGAATGGTATTAAAAACGTTTTTAACGTAAGCGGCACTTTTTACATTTGGTGCATCGTTACCAATAGTATTTAAAACTTGTGCGAAAGAACTTCCGCCTAATTTAAAGTTATCTTGTGATAAGTTAATATAGTAGATGTCTCCAGAGTTAGCTTGGAAAACAGGTTCTACCACTTTAGTAATATCATTACAGTTGGCTGCTGCCGAAATAATAACTGTTCCAGGAGAAATCACATCTTCATTAGCGTATTTCTGTTTCATTGATAAAGAATCTTTACCTGTTGGTACATTGATTCCTAAATCGATTGAAAATTCTGAAATGGCTTTTACAGCTTCATATAAACGTGCATCTTCACCTTCATTTTTACAAGGCCACATCCAGTTAGCGGATAATGATACATTCTTAAGTCCATCTTTTAATGGTGCCCAAATTAAGTTGGTTAAAGCTTCAGTAATCGAATTACGACTTCCTGCTTCTGGATTAATTAATCCCGAAATAGGCGAGTGACCAATACTGGTTGCAATACCTTCTTTTCCGT
Source organism: Aurantibacter sp. (assembly GCA_036821745.1). Taxonomy (GTDB): domain Bacteria; phylum Bacteroidota; class Bacteroidia; order Flavobacteriales; family Flavobacteriaceae; genus Aurantibacter. Next base: position 5,194 of record DAISIZ010000016.1, read on the forward strand.
TATAATCTAATGCCATTACACCAACGTTGTTTAGCGGTATTTGTAATGGACCAACACATTGTTGTTTGGCAACTTTACCACCAACACAACGGTCTACTTTATTTGTTAACCAGTCTTTAGAGGCAACAGCTTCTAATTGTAAAACTTGGTCTAAGTAATCATGAAAATTATCGGCGTTATAAGAAACGTCTTTGTAATTTCTGTTTACTGTTTTGTCTACCATTATCGTTTTTGGCGAACTACCAAACATATCTTCTAAAGCTAAATCCATTGGTTTGTCACCTTTAGTTTTAGATTCAAAAGTAAAACGATCATCACCAGTTACGTCACCAACGGTATACATTGGCGAACGTTCACGTTCAGCGATTTTTTGTAGTGTAGCTATATGTTTTTCACCAATAACTAATCCCATACGTTCTTGAGATTCGTTACCAATAATTTCTTTAGCCGATAAGGTTGGATCACCTACAGGTAAAACGTCTAAATCTATTTTTCCACCAGTTTCTTCAACTAATTCACTTAAACAGTTTAAGTGTCCACCAGCACCATGATCGTGAATAGAAACAATAAAGTTTTCCTCACTTTCTACCATACCACGAACTGCATTAGCCGCACGTTTTTGCATTTCTGGATTAGAGCGTTGAATGGCATTTAATTCAATACCAGCGCTATTTCCTCCGGTATCGGCAGATGAAACAGCTGCTCCACCCATTCCAATACGGTAGTTTTCACCACCAAGAATCACAACTTTATCTCCAGTGTTTGGTTTGTCTTTTAAAGCTTGTTCGGCTTTACCGTAACCAATTCCACCAGCTTGCATAATTACTTTGTCAAAACCTAATTTACGCGCTTCTTCTTCATGCTCAAACGTTAAGATAGAACCACAAATTAAAGGCTGACCAAATTTGTTTCCAAAATCCGATGCACCATTACTAGCTTTTATTAAAATATCCATTGGTGTTTGGTACAACCAAGGTCTTGCATCCATTTTTTGTTCCCATGGACGGTTTTCTTCTAAACGAGAATACGACGTCATGTAAACTGCTGTTCCTGCTAATGGTAAAGACCCTTTTCCACCTGCAAGTCTATCTCTAATTTCTCCTCCAGAACCTGTTGCTGCACCATTAAAAGGCTCTACAGTAGTTGGGAAGTTATGCGTTTCTGCTTTTAAAGAAATAACAGATTCGTAATTTTTAGTTTCGTAAAAATCAGGCTTGTCAGCGCTTTTAGGTGCAAATTGCTCCACAACTGGACCTTTTACAAAAGCGACGTTATCTTTATATGCCGAAACAATATCGTTAGGGTTTTGCTTAGACGTTTCTTTAATTAATTTGAATAAAGAGGTTTCTTTTTCTTCACCATCAATAATAAAAGTTCCGTTAAAGATTTTATGACGACAATGCTCAGAATTTACTTGAGAGAATCCAAAAACTTCAGAATCGGTTAATGGTCTATCAATTTTCTTAGAAACACTTTCTAAGTAAGCGACTTCTTCATCACTTAAAGCTAAACCTTCAGCTTTGTTATAAGCTGCGATGTCTTTAATATCTAAAATAGCTTCTGGCGTTACGTTTATAGTAAACATATCCTGATTTAAGCTATTGAATTTTTCAGAAATCATAGGATCAAAATCGTTAAAGTCTTCAGTCGAAGCTTCAAACTCTTCAATTCTAATAATATCCGAAATACCCATATTTTGAGTGATTTCAACGGCATTGGTGCTCCAAGGTGTAATCATTGCAGTTCTTGGTCCAATAAAAAAAGCATCTATTGATGCTTGCTCTATTTTTGACTGGTCGCCAAATAACCATGATAATTTTGAAATCGTCTCGTTAGATAATTCTTTTGTTGTTTGAACAGCAAATACTTTACCGCTTGTGTTTCCAAAGAAATGAATCATTTAGGTATAATTTAAAGTGATTATTAAAATGCAAATTTAATTTTTTTGATTGAATTATTAGCTGACATATGAACCTTATTTTAATCTATTTATTAAACTAACTTCTTTTGGTTGTTTTCTGATTAGAAATACTTTGCTAAATACTATTTGTCTTGAGTAAGTGTATTTATTTTACTGAGTTTAAGTAGGACAAATAATTCTTCTATTAATGAAAAAAAGGCCTAATCAAAATGACTAGACCTTTTATATACTTATAAACTTGCTTTTTATTTAATGACTAGCTTTTTCGTTACCGAGGACGATTTGTAGTCTAATTTAATCATATAAATACCAGATTGTAATTTTGGAAGCGACAACTTATTATTTCCTTTTTTTAAATCAGCATTGAAAACTAGTCTTCCTAAAAGATTATAAATTTTCACTGTTGAATTTTGTTTAGTTGCGATAAAAAGTTCGTTACCTATTAATGGATTAGGATAAAACTTAAACTTGGTTTGTTCTTGTGTTTCAGTAGATAAAACCGAATAGCACGTCCAACTTAAATCATCTATAGCAACTCTGTTTGAAGTTGAATTATTATCTAATACAACGGTTACATTACCTTGAACATTGATGTTGTTTAATGTCGTGGTTGTTACTTCATCTTGATTCCCATAAGGAATAGTACCAACACTGTTTCCATTTACTAAGACTTCAAATGTGCCTGTACTTCCAGTAAAGACACGTTTTGTAGTAACTGTTAAATTCCCAATTCCACCACTAATTTCTGGTGTTGTTAATATGCCGTTTCTAATGGTTACGGATTTATTGGTTATAGATTGGTCTGTTCTTGCGTCGGTTGCGCTCCATTGTAGTCCGTTAGAGTCGTTCCAGGTTCTTGTGTCGTAACTTCCTTGACCAGAAGTGATGTTTTCAAAATCTTCCATAGCACAATCACTACCATTTGCACCTGCCATTAGCGTTGTTTCACAAGTTTGAATACTTTGTGATGATGTATTTCCTGCTTGATCTTTAGCTACAATAGTAAAACAGTAATTTGTACTTGAATTTAGTCCTGTTATAGTAAAGTTATTTGTTGTGCTGTTGTATAAATTAGATCCATCTTGGTAAATATCATAAGAGGTAACCGCTGTATTATCTGTTGATGCAGTCCAATTTAATTGAATTGAACTAGACGTAGGATTAGAAGCTACTAAATTTGTTGGCGTTGTTGGGTTTTGCGTATCTGGTGTCGTATATATTCCCCAAATATCTTCTGCAGCTTGGCCACCCCAAATTAATGTTGCTAAATAAGGATTATCAATAAAAGGATTTCTGTTTCCTTGCCCGTTAGGTAAACTTTGTAATACCGTATTACGTTGTGCTTCAATCGGAGAAACAGGATCTACAGCATTCCACGTTAAAAACAAATCAATCATATCATCTGGAGTAGAAGCAGAGCTCCCAACACCAACATTACTTGGTAAACATTGTGTACCGTAACGCACATACATATACATTGCTATTCGTGCGACATCACCTTTAAAATTATCTCCTGGGTAATAGTTAGAACCAGTGTTTCCGTTATTTCCAGAACCTGTAGCAAATTTCCTACTCGCTCTGGAATTATTCACACCAGCATCGCAGGCGCGTAAATTATGAACATCACTTCCTGGTCCAGAAGTCCCAATATCTGGTGTTCCTTGAGATTGTGCAAAGGTATGTTCTCTGTTCCAAGTTTCAGGATTAGAGGTGTTTCCGCCTCCAATAGTATGGTTTCTTCCTACAGATTGCCCTGTATAAAATAAGATTACATTGGAATTATTACTGACGTCTTCATCCGTATCTTTTATAATCTGATAAGCTTCAGAGTATGATAAGAAATTGGTGTGAGTACTTGTTATTTTTGTTGCTAACTCATTTTTTAAATTTATACCAGTTAGATTTAAATCAACATTATTATAATAAGCTTGTTGCGCATAAGTATTTAGCCCAAAAAGTAGTGCTAATAAAAGCCAGTAATTTTTATTCATAAGATTCTATTAATATTGAGGGATTATTTTTTAATTAATTTTTTCGTTGAAGTTCCTGTTGGTGAAGTCATTTTTAGGATATATACACCAGTTTGTAGCTGCTGAATATTAATCCTGTTTTCCTTAGGGGTTATACTTTTTCGTATAACGTTTTGTCCTAAGACATTGTAAATTTCTATCTCTAGATTAAGAGTGGTTTTAATAGAAATTTGATTTCCAGAAGTTGGATTAGGATAAATAGAAATGTCATTATTAGGCGCGTTAAAATCTGTTGTAGATAAAGCGCTTCCCCATATGTCGACAACATAATTAGGGTTGTCTATAAATGGATTTCTATTGTTATGTTGCGTAAAAATAGCATTATTCCTGTCTATTTCACGTTGAGATACGGGATCTTGAATGTGCCAGTTGTAAAGAATATCTAAGAATGGTTGTGCGATGGCTTGATTAGCAGATCCATCAAACATAGCATAGTTATTATAACCTGTAAGGTTGTCTTCGTAGCGCGTAACAAAATAAAAATACATTCGCGCAATGTCACCTTTAAATTCATCAATAGGTTCAAAAACTTGATCAGTAAAACCAGAAGTGTATCCTGTATTTGTATTTGCACCTTTTTTAGAGCCATTTGTATAGTTGTCAGAACTATTTGTGTTATTGGTTTCACCAAATGGAAGGTTACCTCGTTGTGCATTTACATATTTATCAGAAGGAATCACAAAATGTGCATCACTTCGTTCAGGTAAATCCCTATTGAAAACTGATTGTGGTATGGTGTGTTCTCTATTGAATTTTTGACCTTCGGCAGTTCCGCCAGTACCATTGTCTTGTTGAGAGCTCCCGTATATGTATTCATAACTATCTGGTTCAGCTGGTTTCTCAGAATACATATCTAAAATGTATTTTAAGTTAATATCAGTGTGGTCGTAGTAAATGTCTACGTCAGATAGTTCGTATGTGTTGTATAAAGCACCATAACTTAATTGTATAGATTCATATTCTGGCATTAGCCCATTATCAATATCATCTATAATATTTTTTAATTGTGTCTTTAACGTATAACCGCTTCCCGTTGCTGAACTGTAGTAGTCAGTTGGGATTTGAGAAAAAACAGATGCACTTATAATAAGTGCTATAAAAAGTATGTAGTTTTTAATCATATTGGTTGTTTTATTTACGTTTTAATAAAGCCATATAAAAGCCATCAAAACCTGACTCATAAGATAATACTTTTTTCTCTTTTACAAAAGTGAAATCATCGTTGCTAGCTAAGAATTTTTTGACTTGTTCTTGATTTTCAGAAGGTAAGATAGAGCACGTTGCATAAACTAATTGTCCACCAGATTTTACCATTCTAGAATAGGTACTTAAAATTTCTTCTTGCGTCGCTTTAATACGATCTAAAAATTCTGGTTGTAATTTCCACTTAGCATCTGGATTACGACGTAAAACACCTAAGCCTGAACAAGGTGCATCAATTAAAACAGCATCGGCTTTGTTATATAGTTTTTTAATCACTTTTGTGTTTTCTATATGTCTTGGTTCAATATTATGTGCGCCGTTTCTTTTAGCACGACGTTTTAATTCTCTTAATTTATGATCGTATATATCTAAAGCAATAATTTGACCTTTATTCTCCATCATTGTTGCTAAATGCAAGGTTTTTCCACCAGCACCAGCACAAGTGTCTACAACGCGCATACCAGGTTTAACTTCTAAAAATGGCGCTACTAATTGTGACGATGCATCTTGTACTTCAAAATGCCCATTTTTAAAAGCGTCAGTAGTAAAAACATTACCGCGTTCTTTTAAAATTAAAGCATCAGGGTACTTGTCATTTTCTATGGTTTCGTAGTTTAAATCAAAAAGCTCCGCTTTTAATTTTGCTTTGGTCGTTTTTAAAGTATTAACTCTAAGTATTACTTGAGCTTGTTGGTTTAAAGCTTCAATTTCTATAGACCAAACTTTATCGCCTAATTCTTTTGCACAAAGCTCATCCATCCAATCTGGAATAGATTGTTTGATTTTTCTAATTTTTGAAAACTCATCAAAACGTCCTTTAATTTTACGTGTAGGTGTATTTTCAAAATAACTCCAATCAGGTAATTTAATGCCTTTCATAGTAGCCCAAACTGCAAACATTCGCCATATGTCATCACGAGAAAATGGTTCTTTTACATCTGCAATGTTTGCATATAAGCGCTTCCATCTTACAATATCGTAAGTGGTTTCCGCAACAAAACCTCTGTCGCGACTTCCCCAACGCTTGTCACGTTTTAAAAGTGTTTGTACAACTTTGTCAGCGTATTTTCCTTCGTTAAAGATTAGTAATAAACCGTCAACGGTAGCAAAACATAAATTTCTGTGTAATCTCATTATCTTGTAATTTAGTTGAAAAAAGAATCGTTTTATAGATTAATTTTCAACTGTTTGGCTAAATTAAAAAGCAGGCAAAGATACGATTTTTTTGATATACAATGTTTTATTATGATATCATTTTGTAACATAAAACCCATAGCCTTTAACAAGACTATGGGTTTCGTTTTTTATTAGAAGTGTTTTTTTAATTGGGTAATTGTTGCGAGAAAACATAAGTAGCTACCGATGGACCACCAAAAATAGTGTTACTAGGATTATTAAAGATGTTTGTTCTAATTATAGAAACATCACTTAGGCTTCCTAGGTAGTAGCTGTAACCATTCATATCTATGTCTGTATTATAGTATCCTAAAGATCCATAAGTTGCTACAGGTGGACCTCCGAAAACGGTATTGTCTGGATCATTAAAAACTTGTGACCTTAAGGAAATAATGTCCGATATAGCTCCGATATAGCTAATTGATCCATCTTGGTTTGTGTCTCCGGTCCAAAGTGCTTTTTTACCACTAGTTAGTGACATCATTGCGTTAGTTCCAAATAATGGTGTGGCATTTAAATTTAAACTAGTAGTTGTTCTAGATAAAGCTATTGGGTTTAACGTCATAGCACCTAAATGAATTCGGTGTTTTACCGCTACAAAATATGGTTTTCCAGCAACTACAAATCCTAAAGAACTTGTTCCATCAATATCTACGACATCTCCATCGCGTTGTAATAAAGCAGATTGCCCTTTTATTATTGATGTATTGTCATTTGCATCTCTTAATTCTACCCAAATCCAATCTACAATAGCATCTGTACCTGTAGTTGTAAAAACACTACTAGTCGTAGTTAATCCATCACTATAAGGTGATGTTAAAGGAATAAGGTTTGAGGTTCTTAAATTATCTCTCATTAGACTTTCTTCGCCACTGAAAGGATTCACTCCTGCGCCTTGTAAAAAAACATTTAATGATAAATCTGCTTTTTTGATAATTTCATCTAGTGCAAACTCGACACTTGCTTCAGTTAAGCTTACGTGAACTTCATTATCATCTGGCATATACCAATTCACAAATGGTGTTTGGCTATTTGTTGTTACAGTATCATCCCAAGGAATATCTCCAGCACCTAAATTAATATTTTGATGCCAGTCTATGTTAGAGTTTGTACTTAATGCCATTGCACTAACAGCTGGAATGAAGTTGAAATAATCGGTAGTTAGTGAACTGAAAAAAGCGTTTATAGTTGCGTCTTCATTACCAAAACCTGCGGCCAAAGCACCTAAGTCAAACAAGCCACCTGGAGCAGCATCAATTCCATTCGAAAATGATTCTGCTTCTGAGTCTGTTTCTGCATTAATATCGCAAAAACAAATCCAAGGCGCATCAATCCAAATGTCTGCAATTTTTATTGTTTGTCCAGCATTTGCACTATACCAAACATCAAAATGTGCATCGGTAAGTGTTGCTACTCCGGGAATAAAGGCATCAAGAACTTTGTCTCCAGGGTTTACATCATCTCCGTTTTTGTGTTGGTAAGCATTATTTATACCGCTTCCATTAATTAAAGAGATGTTACGGGTTGTCTCTGGAAATCCGGATGCTGTTAGACTATTAATTCCATTGTAAAAGATATCACTGTAAGGATGTTTAATTGGTAAAGTAAGGTTAGGATTAAATTCTGCAATCTCACCATTAGCTAAGTGAGGCTCAAAATGATCGGTTAGCATTTGTCTTGCTGCTGGCGATTTTAACATGCCATCTACTATAGGACGTAATGATTCTAAACTAAAATTACCAACCCAAGTGTCTAAACCATATGCTAAATAATTAAAAAGATTCTGAAACCCAATAGGTACATTTGCACCTAAATGTGGAGAATCGAAAGACAACCATAAACGTGTTTCGTGTCTCATGCTGTTACTTTCCATATAGTTTAAAGCGTAACGGGTAATTAATCCGCCCATACTTGGTCCAATAATAACGTTTTCTTCAGTTCCGATTTTCTGTCCATTTATTATTGAAATAATATTGACTACAGAAAATGCATTACGTTCTACAAAATCTGCACCGCCATCTACAACCATACTTCCAGGGTAATCTGATGCATCAATAACGGCATCGTTATTAACATCGGTAGACATAGCAAACGATTGTAAATCGCCATTAGCTAATACAAAATAACTTGGGAAGTTAATTAATACAATGTCGTAGTCTTCGTCGTTTCTTACTTTGTCAGCAAGATTTTCTGTAGTACCATTATTCTCAAAATCTAACAGCGTATAAATTCCGCCTATGGTTCTAGTATCGCTAGGGTCAAAACCATCAACTATAAAAATAGGTTTGTCTAAAACATTATCTGCACCTAAAAACACTTCGTATTCTGCTAAACCAGCGTGGTTTGTTGCTCCAGAATAAGCCGATAAGTCAGCAGTTATAGTAGAGGTGTTTTCTAATGGGGCCATTAATCGTTGTGAAGCAATATCACTTTGTGATTCGGTTACTTTTAAAGGTGATGTTCTGTTTATTACAGTTCCATTAGCTAAAGTGATTTTAAAGCTTAACGTTTTATCGCCAGCTTCAGGATAAGATACATTAATGTATTGATTAATTGGCAACGTTTTAAAGCCTAGTCCATCATCAAAATTAACGGCAATGCTTTTTATTGGCGTAGAGGTGTTATTTATAACAAACCCTTCATCAATAATAAAACTTGAATTTAAACCTCTTTTGTGATGTGCAAGTGGTGCAACTATAGTCGATGTTTTTTCATCTAAAATAGTTTGATTACTTGTGCGTTTTACTTGATTGTTTTCAATGGTAATTAAACCATCACTTAAACTATTCGGTTTTAGTTCTTCAAAGTTTAAATGCATTAAACCAATCTTAACGGTATTAGCATAGCTTACGGGTTGTATTAATCTTTTTAAATAATCTAATTGATTAAAACGATTAAGTTTGTCACTAAAGCTGAATTCTTTGTATTGTTGTAAAAAGCCATAAGCATCATAACTGGTTTGTTTGTTTCCAATAGACGATAATGGGCTTTTGTTTTGAACAATCAAATTTGTTTTTGCATCAGAAGTATTCAAAGTAGAATAATCTAAAGCTTTAAACTGTTGTCCGTAGGAAAAAGTAGTTCCTAGAATTGTAAATATTAAGATTGGTTTTAAAATTGATTTCATACAGTTCTTTAAAATTAAATAGCTTCCAAATATAGACTTAATTATTTAATTCGCAAATAACAGTGTAAAATGCTATGTATACTTTATTTTTTTAATGGTTTAATTGTGTTTTTAAAACCATATAGGTCCTTTTCTTGTTTCACCTTTTTTACCTAAACTATTAAATTTCCAACTAAAGTTAAGCATAAAGTATTGTGTTAAAACCGTACTTTGTCTGTCTTCAATATAATCTTGAGAAGCTACACGCGACGCATTGGTATTCTGATTTAATAAATCATAAACCTTTAAAGTCACTAAACCTTTGTCTTTTAACACTGAATAAGATAACGAGCTGTTCCAGAACCAAGCACTTTTTTGAAAGCCATCGGCAATATTAGAATTGTAGTTGTAATTAATATCGTTTCGCCATTCAAACTTCTTTGGGAAGAATGTTGTTGTTCCTAAAGTTACTCTGTGAATCGTAAAGTTAGTATTTTCAATATCGTCTAAATCAAAGTTGTTTTTTGTAAACGTGACTCTATATCTTGGTTTAAATTCAAATAGTTTTTTCCAAGTATATTCTAAACCTATACTTGGTGATATGCTTGTGTTTTTTGAAGCATATTGAATGTTATTATTAAAGTTGATGTTTTTAGAGAAATTTCCATTTATACCAGTTCTTACTCTTAAAAATCTTAAGCTATCAACCTTAAATGTCTTACTGTAGCTAGCTCCTAAATATCCATTATAATTTCCGTCTACATTGGCGTAAGTGGTTGTTCTTTTTAATGTAGCAGGATCAATGGTTGTTTTAGAAATAATATTATTATTAGTTAGTGTTATTCCAGAATAACTGTAAAATCCTGAGCGCTCTTTCCAATCATAAGAATTATATCCTGCATAAATACGATGTGAATTAACAGGTTCTAAGTTTGGATTACCTGTAATTGTATTTAACGGATTAGAAACATTATTAAATGGTTGTATTTGCGATAAACTTGGTGGTCTGTTTTCTAAGTTGTAATCAATATAAATACTCGATTTTTTTGAGAAGCTATAGCGTAGATAATAACTTAATTCTAGGGCTTTAAAATCACGTTTTACAGCTTGGTTTCTTAAAAGGTCTTGATTATCTAAAGTTCTAAATGCATAATTGGCACTTAAACTAGAATTTAATTTTTCGCTCTTATAACGTAATCTCATTCCAGGCGTAGACTTAGAATCTGTATATTTAAAATTGGTACTCAAATCTGTATTGAAAGCATTATTCTGATCTACATCAAAAGTGTTTCTTACATTTCTGTCCTTGTTTTGAGAAAATTCATAGTCGAAATTTAAAAACCATTTATCTTTTACTAAAGGAATACTGGCTGTTATTTCACTACTAAAATTATTAGATTTTCGTTCTTCATTAGTTAACTGATTTCTAATTATATTTGGGCTTGTACCGAAAAAATCAGTGGTAGAATTTAAGTTGTCGTCACCATTGGAACGTGAAATTTCGTTGTTTAATTCTACACTAACATAAGCCCCTTTTTTACCAATCTTTTTCGTTAACTCTAGATTGTTACTAAAGTTCGTTGCTTCATTTTCTACTAATGAATTCACTGATGATCGGTTGGTTCTAATACGATCAGAATCTAAAGTTTCATCGTTACTATTATATATTGTAGTAGACTTTGAATAGCTAAATGATGGCTTAATGTTAAGGAATAAGGTTGTGTCTATTTTTATTTCGTAATCTAAATTTGCTGTATGACTATCGGTATCGTTTTGCGATGTAAAATTAGAATTAGAAAAGAAATTAGAATTACTTAAAAAGGTTTCACGTTGCGAAGCTGATTCATTTTCTGAATTACTCGTTGAGTAAAAATAGTCAGCAGAAATATCTGATTTTTCACTAAGTTTATCTGCATAGTTTAAACCGCCATTTTTTGAGGTTGTAATTCCTTGTCCGCCACCAAAAGAACGTCCGCCAATACTAAAAGAACCATTAGAGTTCCAACTCGTATTTCCGCTTCTTCCAAACATTTTAGAGATTTCACCAAAGCTAAACCCAGGTGAATTAATATTATTTCCACCAGCTAAAACACTCACACGCTGGTCATTGTCAAATCGGTTAAATAGACCTGCAAATTCCCAGCGTTTATCTGTTCCTGCACCTGTGGCAACCCGACCAAAAACACCTTTATTGTTTTCTTCTTTAATGGTTAAGTTAATGGTTTTATTTTGTGTATCACCTTCTTCACCTTTATATGCGTCAGACTTTGTTTTGCTATTAACTACTTGAACTTTTTCAATGATTTCTTTGGTTAAGTTTTTAGTCGTAATACTTGGGTCGTTTCCAAAAAATGGTTTTCCATTAACTAATATTTTATTAACCTCTTTACCGTTAATTTTTATTTTTCCTTCGTCATCAATTTCAACGCCAGGTAATTTTTTTAGTAAGTCTTCAACTGTAGCGTCTTTTTTTGTTTTAAAAGACTTTACATTAAATTCTAAAGTGTCTTTTTTTATGGTTACCGGCGCTGCAGTTTTAATGACCACTTCATCTAAAGCATTACTTACTTCAAGTGATATTTTTCCCAAATTAACCGTTGGTTTTGCTAAACTAATTTCCTTTTTTAAGGTTTTATAGCCAACATAAGACACAAAGAAATTTAAGCTTTTATAGCCAGTTTCGTCTTCTAATTCAAAAGAACCATCTTGCTCAGTAATAGAGTAGGTTACTAAAGTACTATCCTTAATAGTTTCTACGTGAACCGTTGCTGCTTCTAATGGTAAATTACTATCGGCACCTAAAAGTTGACCCGTAATTTTAAAAGGTTTTGATTGTGAGAATGAAATTGTAGTGATTAAAACTAAAAGTATAAAACTTAGTTTTTTCATAAAGCGGGTTATTTTTTAGTTGGGTAAATTATTGTTGATTTCTTTTTAACGCTACAAAGCTATTTTTATTTCACAGACTTGTTGTTAAACAAAACTTAAAGAAGTGTTATATTTTTCTTCGGATTTGCATTTTCGTTAAATAATTGGACTGTATTTTAACAATTTTGCAAATTTTATTTTTATTGAAGCATAAAAAAAGGATTAAAATGAAACCATCTTAATCCTTTTTTTACACTTGTTTGTGAATTTATTTTTTACGCATATAAATGCTAATAGGAACTCCTTTAAAATCGTAAATCTCACGCATTTTATTTTCTAAGAAACGCTTATAAGATTCTGGTACATATTGCGGTAAGTTACAGAAAAACGCAAATTGTGGTTGCGGTGTTGGTAACTGCATAATATATTTAATCTTAACAAACTTCCCTTTTAATGCTGGTGGCGGATAGTTTTCTATAATAGGTAAAAACGTATCGTTAAGTTCACTTGTTTTAATTTTACGGCTACGTCCGTTGTAAACTTCTACAGCAGTTTCTATGGCTTTATAAATACGTTGTTTTGTTAATGTAGACATAAATACAATTGGCACATCGGTAAATGGCTCTAATTGTTTACGTATGTGTTTCTCGTAGGCAACGGTTGTTTTATGGTCTTTTTCAACTAAATCCCATTTATTTACTAACACTACAATACCTTTACGGTTACGTTGTGCTAACCAGAAAATGTTTTGAACTTGTCCGTCAAAACTACGTGTTGCATCAACGACTAATAAACACACATCGGCGTGTTCTATAGCACGAACACTTCGCATTACAGAGTAAAATTCTAAATCTTCTTTTACTTTAGTTTTTCTTCTAATTCCTGCTGTATCAACTAAGTTAAAATCGAAACCAAATCGATTATACTTCGTGTCCATTGCATCTCTTGTAGTTCCTGCAATGTCAGTTACTATATATCTTTCTTCACCAATTAAAGCATTAATGAAAGACGATTTTCCTGCATTTGGTCTACCAATTACAGCAAAACGTGGTAATGGATTTTCTTCTTCTTGAATGTCGTCACTTTCTGGTAACGCCTTAACTAAATCATCTAATAAATCTCCAGTTCCACTTCCGTTAATACTAGCAATGGTGTAGTAGTTTCCTAAACCTAAACTGTAAAATTCTACAGCATCTTCGGCACGTTTACCGTTATCTACTTTATTAACTACTAAAAAGACAGGTTTAGATACTTTACGAAGTAGTTTCGCAACATCTTCATCCATTCCTGTAACGCCATTTTCTACGTCTACCATAAAGATAATCGCATCTGCTTCATCAATAGCAAGCTCTACTTGCTTATCAATTTCAGCTTCAAAAATATCGTCAGATCCTTTTACATATCCTCCAGTATCAATTAAAGAAAATTCTTTTCCGTTCCAGTCACTTTTTCCGTAATGTCTGTCTCTGGTTACACCACTAACAGCATCTACGATGGCTTCACGACGTTGAATTAAACGGTTGAAAAATGTAGATTTACCAACATTTGGTCTTCCTACAATAGCTACAATACTACTCATAATTTTTGTTTTTATCTGCATTACATCTCCTGTAAGCGCGTGCAAAGGTAGTGTTTACTATTAGAAAAAGTAGTAAATTGAGCTATTAAAAGCTTAGATATAATGTCGTTACCTAATGAAATAGTTTTAAGACCACGTTTTAAATTTGATGTAAACCATCAAAATCAAGTGCTTTTAGAGTTGTTTGAAGCTACAAAAACGGCACAAAAAGATTTTATTGTCACACGAATTGACGATCACGTTTTTATAAAAATCCCCAAAGCAAAACAGCATTTTTGGTCGCCACAATTGCATTTAGAGATTATACAAAATCAAGATGATAATGATTGCGTAGTACACGGCTTATTTGGTCCCAGTCCAACCGTATGGACTTTATTTATGTTTTTACACTTTTTTGTGGCGTGCCTTTTTATAGGTTTTGGTATTTGGGCATACACCAGTTGGTCACTTGGAAATAACAGTACATTACAAGTTTTTGGCTTGCTGTTTATGATTGTTATTTGGGTGACACTTTACTTTGCAGGACGAATTGGTAAAACGGCTGGCACAGATGAAATGTATGAACTACATCATTTTATGCGTGATACTTTAAGAAGTAAAGATATTCACGCTACAATACATTAATTATTGTAACCAAAACGTTTTAATTGGCGCTCATTACTTCGCCAGTTTTTATTCACTTTTGCGTATAGTTCTAAGTAAACTTGCTTTCCAAAGAATTTTTCTAAATCCTTTCTGGCTTCAACACCAACACGTTTTATAGCTTCACCTTTATGTCCAATAATAATTCCTTTTTGGGTTTCGCGTTCTACCATAATTACAGCACGCATTCTAATAATTTTTTCTTCTTCGAAAAATTCTTCTGTATCTACTTCAACTGCATAAGGAATTTCCTTTTTGTAATGCATTAAAATTTTCTCACGAATTTTCTCGTTCACAAAAAAGCGCTCTGGTTTATCCGTTAATTGATCTTTAGGGTAGAAGGCAGGCGACTCAGGTAATAACTCGATAATTTTATCGAATACTTCTTTCACATTAAATCCTTCTAATGCCGAAATAGGATAAATTAAAGCATTAGGCACTTTTTCAGCCCAAACTTGTACTTGCTCTACCAATTGCTCTTGGTTAGATTTATCAATTTTATTTAAAAGTAGTAATACAGGGATTTTAGCATTTTTTATTTTCTTAAAAAACGCTTCATCTTTTAATTCCTTTTCACCAATTTCAACCATATAGATTAATAAATCAGCATCTTCAAAAGCCGATTTTACAAAATCCATCATAGAAGATTGTAACTCGTAAGCTGGTTTTATAATTCCTGGTGTATCACTTAAAATAACCTGAAAATCTTCACCATTTACAATACCTAAAATACGGTGTCTTGTTGTTTGTGCTTTACTGGTAATGATAGATAATTTCTCACCTACAAATGCATTCATTAATGTAGATTTACCCACATTTGGATTACCAATAATATTTACAAAACCTGCTTTATGACTCATAGTGTATGCTTTTAAAGACTACAAAGTTACGACCTTGGTTTGTTTATTCCTCTATCATATAGCACAATACTTCCTGCAACGGCTACATTTAGGCTTAATTCTGATTTGAATTTCACTAAGAAATGCGATTTTTCTATCGCTTCTTTAGATAAACCGTGATCTTCTGCGCCTAATAAATACACGCAACGTCTTGGATGGTGAAACGTTTCTAAGTCTACAGCAGTATGGTCTAATTCCACACCAACTAAGCGTGCACCTTTTGGAATGTTATTGTAAAATTCTTCAAAAGTATTATAATGAAAATAGGGCATTGATTTAACAGCATTATGTGTATCGCAGGCTTGTTTTGCATAACGATTTCCAATCGTAAAAATATAGCTGGCACCTAAGTTTTGAGCCGTTCGCCATAACACACCTAAATTTTCAGGTGTTTTTCCATTTTGTATGCCAATACCAAAGTATTCGTTGGTGAAATTATCATTCATATTGCAAAAGTAAATGATAGTGAATAGATATTGAAATTCAATTGACTACTTTTTGAAGTACTGAATTTGTTATTTTAGTTGATTAAAAAAGTAGCACAAAATGAATTCAGAAAGTCAAGCCACAAAGAATTATTGGACAAAGCGTTATAAAGAAGAGAAAACGGGTTGGGATATTGGTGAGCCATCAACACCTTTAAAAACGTATTTTGATCAGTTGGAAAATAAGTCTGTAAAGATTTTAATTCCTGGTGCAGGTAATGCTTATGAAGCAGAATACTTGTATAACAA
>DAISIZ010000016.1:21451-23575 GCA_036821745.1 Aurantibacter sp.
AGTCGAGAACTTGATTCGGCTAAAACTTTAAATTGAAATGAAAGTTAAAAGTAAACTTTCCGACAAATCAATTGCTTTGAATAAACTATAACACGATGACGGAACAATTTTTCATATTTATATTAGCTGTAATACCATTTTTAGGTGTTGCCCAAAACGACGCTGATAAAGCCCAAACTATCCTTGATAAAACTATAAAAGCTCACGGTGGAGATTTATATAATTCCGCGCATTATTCTTTTCTGTTTAGAGGAAATACTTACACGTTTAAAAATAATAATAGTCAGTTTCACTACACTAAAAAAGTAGTAAAAGGAAATACTACGGTTATTGACGAATTAAAGAATGGTGAATTAACGCGAACTAAAAACGGCGTGTCTGTAAACTTATCTGATAAAGCTTTAAAAGATGCAAAAGGAGCTGTGAATTCTGTAGTGTATTTTGCAACCTTACCACATAAGTTAAATGATAAAGCAGTTAATAAAACCTACATAGAGCAAACCACTATTAAAGGTAAAACGTACGATGTGTTAGGCGTTACGTTTAAACAAGAAGGTGGAGGCGAAGACTATGATGATGCATTTCATTATTGGATAAATACAAAAACACATAAAGTAGATTATTTAGCTTATAACTATCACGTAAATGGTGGTGGCGTTCGTTTTAGAAGTGCTTATAATGTTAGAGTAGTAGATGGCATTATATTTCAGGATTATGTGAATTACAAAGCTAAAAACGGAACGGCTTTAAAAGACTTACCGGCTTTGTTTGAAGCAGGAAAACTAAAAGAATTATCAAGAATAGAAACAGAACATATTATTAATTTAAAAAACCAATAAGATGAAAAAAATACTTTTTATGATGGCAGTTGCTTGTATGGCAACATCGGTTAACGCTCAAAAGTTTGTTAAAATGGATAAAAGTCCAATGGACAGAGCTTATTATCCTAAAGAAGCACCCGTTAGAACATTTACAAAAGACGATGCGAAACGCGAAGCCCAAAAAGCACAAATTAGAGTAACATATTCTCGTCCAGCAAAAAAGGACAGACAAGTATTTGGAAAACTTTTAAAGTTTGGAGAAGCTTGGAGAGTAGGTGCAAACGAATCAACAGAGATATTATTTATTAACGATGTTGTTTTTGGAGGTAAAGAAATTAAAGCTGGTCGTTATTCTGTGATTATTATTCCAACAGATAAGGAGTGGACTTTAAAATTAAATACAGAATTAGATGGTTGGGGTAACTATGGTTATGACCCAAGTAAAGATATTTTAAGTGTTTCGGTACCTGTATCTAAAAGTAAAAAGACCATCGAAAACTTATCAATTGCTTTATATGAAGCATCACCAAAAACTGTTCATTTAAAAATAGGTTGGGATACTACTGTTGCAGAGTTTCCTATAACAATTAAATAAAATAAACTATTTGAGTTTTGCAGAGCTCTAAAATTAAAAGTCCAACAAAATTATTTGTTGGACTTTTTTTGTTTTAGATTATGAGTTAGTTTTGGTAATTAGTTCATTTACCCAGATGCACGCTTCACTTAAAGACGTGAAGGTTTTAAAAGGTTTCTTAAAAAACTGTTTTTCAAATTGAGCGTTTTATTAACTAAACTATTTGTAGCAATAATGCCAATGCCAATAATTTCGGAGACTTTAAAAATCTCTTTATATAGTAAGGCATCAACACTGTAGGAGTGAACTCTGTTAGAGATATAAACAAATGGTTTCTTGTCAAAATAGGTTTTAATAAGTTTTTTTAATTCTTTGAAAAAAAGCTTATCAACGTGCTGACCTTCTTTTATTTGAGCTATTAAGAAATCATCTAGTATAAAAACCTCTGCAAGTTCCGATTCAAGATGTTTGAAGTTAGTTATAATAGTAACTCGTTTACATTAAGTTAGTATTTGTTTGTCATCAAACCAAAATACATCATTGAGTTTTAGATTTTATTCGATAAAAAAGCGTTGAGTAATATTTGTGATTAGTATTTAGGATAAATAATACCGTTTTAAATTCTGGCTTTAAAGCATAAAAAAAGCTTCATATTTCTATGAAGCTTTTGCTTTGTAGCGAGAACAGGACTCGAACCTGTGACCTTCGGGTTATGAGCCCGACGAGCTA
>DAISIZ010000017.1:0-522 GCA_036821745.1 Aurantibacter sp.
ACTTTAATAATGCATTACGTTGACTTAGCGTTTTTTGGTACTTAATTAAAGCCTCTAAATAGCTTTTGTCACTTTGTGAAATCACGCCATCTATAAACTTACGTCTGGTGTCGCTACCTTCAATAATTAAATCTCTATCGGCTGGCGAAATAATAACCAAAGGCAAAAAGCCAATGTGTTCACTTAGTTTCTCGTAAATTTTACCATTACGTTTCACTACTTTTTTTTGTCCGCGTTTTAAACTCACTACAAACTTTTCAGTTTTATCGTGTTTGTTGTAATCGCCATTAAGAACAAAAAAATCTTCGTCGTGTTTTATATTCTGACTTGCAATAGGGTTAAAGTAGCTTTTTCCAAATGATAAATGATAAATTGCATCTAAAACATTGGTTTTACCAACGCCATTGTTTCCTACAAAACAGTTTATTTTAAGGTCAAAATCGAAGGTTTTATTCTCAAAATTCTTGTAATTTAATATAGAAAGTGTCTCTAAAATCATTTATAAAATAGGTGAGTAAAAGT
>DAISIZ010000017.1:532-23421 GCA_036821745.1 Aurantibacter sp.
ATAATAAAAGAAAATATGGCAACTTACAATAAAAGAGGATACAAGCAAAAAAAGGTCGTTGAGGCTGAAATTTCTTCAGAAGAAGAGAACATAGACGTTGAAAACTCTACAACTGCAGAAGTTTTTAATACCTTAGATGAAGGTGCAAATAAAGCCGAAGAGTTTGTAGAAAAGAACCAAAAGTACATCTTTATCATTATTGGTGTAGTTGCTCTTTTTGTATTAGGTTACTTAGGATACAATCAGTTTGTTAAAAAGCCAGCAGGCGAAACAGCAATGAATGAAATGTACCAAGCACAAAAATTCTTTAACGAAGCAGTTAACGGAACGGCATCTAAAGATTCGTTATACAACTTAGCTTTAAATGGTGGAAATGGTAAATTAGGTTTATTAGATATCACTAAAGAATATAGCGGAACTCCAGCTGGAAACTTAGCGAACTATTACGCAGGTATGTCTTACTTAAACACTAAAAAATACCAAGAAGCTGTTAATTACTTACAAGAATTTAACAGTGAAGACCAAATTTTAGCGCCAATGGCTAAAGGTGCAATTGGTGATGCTTTTGCTCAATTAAATCAAAAAGAAGACGCTTTAAATTATTATAAGCAAGCTTTTAAAGCGCGTAACAATAACTTTTCTACGCCAACTTACTTATACAAAGCAGGTATTGTTGCATTAGATTTAGGGAAATCTAAAGAAGCTTTAGAATTTTTCAAAACAGTTAAAAACGATTATCCAAAATCAACAGAAGCTTTAACTGCCGATTTATTTATTGGTAAAGCAGAAGCGCTATTGAAATAATATAAGCTATTATGGCAACAACAAATTTATCAGCATACGAAAAAGCATCAATCCCAAACGCGAAAGACTTTCGGTTTGGGATTGTTGTTTCAGAATGGAATTCTAAAATAACAGATGGCCTTTTTAAAGGTGCCGAACAAACCCTTTTAGAAAATGGTGTGAAGCCAGAAAACATTATTAAATGGGATGTTCCAGGTAGTTATGAATTAATTTACGGTTCTAAGAAAATGATAGAACAAAATGTAGATGCAGTCATTGCTATTGGTAGTGTTATTCAAGGTGAAACAAAGCATTTCGATTTTGTTTGCGATGCCGTTTCTCACGGTATTAAAGACCTAAATATACAAACCGATACGCCTGTTGTCTTTTGTGTATTAACCGATAATAATGAGCAACAAGCCATTGATAGAAGTGGTGGCGCTTTAGGAAATAAAGGTGTAGAAGCTGGCGTTGTGGCATTAAAAATGGCAGAACTGCGTAAAAACGCATAATACCTAATAAACATAAATGGAAAGCCAAATACAGCAATGTGTTTGGCTTTTTTTGTTCTAAACCATTTATTATTTTAAAAAAGCCTGATTTTGTTAACAATTTTTAAGGTTTATAACAGCACTTTCGTTTCTATTTTAAGTATTTTTGAGGGACTAATCGTATACATTTAAACTTTATGTTTAGCCAACGAAAACCAAAACGTTTTAACTATGCTTCAAAGCATTCTTCGGAGAATGCACAAAAAAAAGAAGCCATAAGACAAGAGTTTCAAGATTTAAAACGTCAGCCTAAAAAAAATAACACCAAAGTTTCTACGTTAATTGTATTACTTGGCTTGTTATTTGTGGTTTTTATGGTGATGTATTATTTAGAGGCTAAAATGAATTAATGTTGAACGATTTATGGGATTATTATCAAAACGAAAAAACAAGAAATTTAATTACGAACCGCGTTTTTATAAAGGTGAAGGAAGCCCTTATGAAATAAAACATAAGTTCGATGAATTTAGAACGACTGTTGGCGATAATCCAACGTTAAAGCAAAAATTTAATAAAGCGATAACGGATTATAAATCCAATTCCGATGCGTCAAGTCGCAAACGTTTTTTTATCATTTTTGCAATCCTAATACTACTCTTTTTATTCATTATCGATTTCGATTTAAGCATATTTTATAACTAACTATGTCAGATATTATTCAACTCTTACCAGATCACGTTGCTAATCAAATTGCAGCAGGAGAAGTGGTACAAAGACCAGCATCGGTAGTTAAAGAGCTTTTAGAAAATGCCATAGATGCCAAGTCTACTTTTATAAAATTAATTGTAAAAGAAGCCGGTAAGACTCTAATTCAAGTCATAGATAATGGTATCGGGATGACCGTTACAGATGCGCGTTTAAGTTTTGAACGTCACGCAACGTCTAAAATTAAAAATGCCGACGATTTATTTCAACTAAATACCAAAGGATTTCGTGGTGAAGCTTTAGCAAGTATTGCTGCCATTGCACACGTCGAAATGAAAACCAAGCAGGAGCAAGACGATGTAGGAACTGCTATAGTTATTGAAGGTAGTGAAATTACGTCTCAAGAAGTTGTTGTAACACCAAAAGGAACAAGTATAGCCGTTAAAAATCTGTTTTTTAATATCCCAGCACGACGTAATTTTTTAAAATCTAATGCGGTAGAATTACGCCATATTATAGATGAATTTCATCGTGTGGTTTTAGCGCATCCTAATATTGGTTTTGCTTTATACCACAACGGAAGTGAACTTTTTAATTTACCCGAAAGTAATTACAGACAACGCATTGTTAATGTTTTAGGACATAAAACCAATGAGAAATTGGTGCCAGTAGAGGAAGAAACTGAAATTGTAAAGATTTCAGGTTTTGTGTGTAAACCAGAGTTTTCTAAGAAAACACGTGGTGAACAGTACTTTTTTGTAAATAACCGTTTTATTAAAAGTGCCTATTTAAATCATTCTATTTCGGCAGCATTTCAAGGTTTGTTAAAAGATGGCTATCACGCCAGTTACTTTTTATACTTAGATGTGAATCCGCAAAGTATAGATATTAATATTCACCCAACAAAAACCGAAATTAAGTTTGACGATGAGCAAACGTTGTATGCTATTTTACGTGCTGCAGTAAAACATAGTTTGGGACAATTTAATATTGCACCAGTATTAGATTTTGAACGTGATGCCAGTATGGATACCAATTATAATAGTTCGGTAACCAAAGCACCAAATGTAGAAGTGGATAGAAGTTTTAATCCGTTTGCTAATGAGGTCGCAACATCGGTTTCTAATACGAGTCCTAAAAGTACAAGTACTTACAAACCGCCAGCTTCATATAAAAAAGAACCCACCGAAAACTGGGAAAGTTTATATGTTGGTTTGGAATCAAAAAGTACTAAAAGTAATAATGATTTAGTCGATTTTAATGCGATTGAATTTGAAAGTCAGCCAGAAAAAACGACTATTTTTAATGATACGGTTAAAGATGAAATCTCTTACAGTACCTATCAGTTAAATAATAAATACATTATAAGTGCCATAAAATCTGGGATGTTGTTAATAGACCAACATCGTGCGCACCAACGTGTGTTGTACGAAGATTTTTTAAAGCATATTACCGTAAAAGAGGCGGTTAGCCAGCAATTATTATTTCCTTTAGAATTACATTTATCTAAACAAGATGTTGCAATAATAAAGCAATTGCAACAAGATTTAGAGTACACAGGTTTTCTTTTTGGAAGTATAGCTAACGAAAAAATTGAGATCACTGGTGTTCCCGTTAGTGTGCCAGAAAGTGAAGTGTCTATTTTATTAGAACAATTAATTAGCGATGTAGAAAATGAAATTCCTGATGCTAATTTTAGTGTTACCGATTTAATAGCTAAGTCATTATCGAAAAGTTTAGCTATTAAAAATGGACAAAAATTAGCGCCTACAGAACAAGAACATTTGGTAAATAGCTTATTTGCTTGTAAAGAACCGAGTGTTTCACCAACTAATAGAACGACGTTTATCACAATGAGTGTTGATGAACTGGATAAAAAATTTGTGTAAATTATGATGCGAATTACCGATACCGTTAAGCACCTTATTATAATTAATGTCATTTTCTTTTTAGGAACTGTGACTATTGGTGGCGGACAATTATTTTACGAATTGTTTTCTTTACATTTTCCAGAAAGCGATAAGTTTCAAATTTGGCAAATTGTGACGCATATGTTTATGCACGGTGGATTTATGCACCTTGTATTTAATATGTTTGCGTTATGGATGTTTGGAAGTACTGTTGAAGCTAAATTAGGACGAAATAAGTTTTTGTTTATTTATTTTTCAGCAGGATTAGGCGCTGTTTTATTTCAGTTGGGTTACTACTATTATGAGTATTTCCAGTTAGTTGAAACTATTTCAGGAATGAATTTACCTAAAGATGTTTTAAGTCAAATTGTGAATTTCGATATTCTTGAAGGCGACCAATACAAAGGACAATTATTAGAAGAACAGTTAATTCCTTTATTAAATGAAAGTGGCTTATCTGGACTAAACATATCTCAAGACCAATTTAGAGGTTTATTCGATTTGAATATTTTTACAAAAACAAGAATGGTAGGTGCTTCGGGATGTTTAATGGGAATTTTAGCTGCTTATGGTGTGATGTTTCCTAATGCAGAATTAATGATGATTTTCTTACCAATCCCAATTAAAGCCAAGTATTTTATTCCAGGAATTATACTGTTAGATGTTATTTCAGCATTTTCAGGACAATCATTTTTCAGTCCAAGTAATACCGCCTATTTGGCTCACGTTGGTGGCGCAGTTATTGGATTTCTTATTATGTGGTATTGGAAAAAAAACGAATTCGATAAATACCGTTGGAATTAATGAAGTTTATTTACGATTTAAAATATAAATATGCCAGATTAAATGTACTGGAAAAAATAATAGCCATTAACGTTGTTATTTTTTTAGTTGCTACGTTACTAAAACCAATTATAAGACCTGCTTTAAAATGGTTTGAGCTTAAAAGCGATTTGTTTGAAGTAATCCTGCAACCTTGGAGTATTGTTAGCTATGCGTTTTTGCATTATGATGCCATACATTTATTCTTTAATATGTTATGGTTGTATTTTATTGGTCGTATGTTTTTAAATCTTTTTAGTGTAAAAACAGCTTTAAATGTTTACTTCTTAGGGGCAATTTCTGGAGGTGTTTTTTTCTTAATAGGTTATAATGTGTTTCCTCAAATATTTGATGAATCAGTTTATTTGGTTGGGGCTTCGGCAGCCGTACGTGCTTTAATGTTATTTCTTTGTGCGTATTCACCTAATCAAGAGGTTCGTGTCTTTACGTTTAATGTAAAGTTAATGTACATTGGTTTTGCTTTAGTTGCTATAGATGTTATTGGTGTTTTTGGTAATAATTCTGGTGGTAATTTAGCACATTTAGGTGGCGCTTTTTTAGGATATATCTATGCCAAACAATTAGCTAAAGGAAATGATATTGGTGCTGGTTGGGAACGTTTTGTGGATAGTATAATGAGTTTGTTTTCTAAAAAAGAAAAGTCAGTAAGCATGAAAACTGTTCACAAACGGAAAAAGAGTTCACGTAAGTCTAAACAAGCCACAAATACAACCGATTTAAGCAAACAAAAACGTATTGATAATATATTGGACAAAATTGGTAAAAGTGGTTATGAGAGTTTAAGTAAAGACGAAAAAGACTTTCTGTTTAGAGCAGGGAAATAATATTTACAATAAACAGTTATTAATAAGCAGTTCTCAATTAACAATAAAAATATATTTTTTGAAAAATTTAAGCTTCATAAATAAATTACTCTTCGTTGCAAATTCCTTTGTAGCGTTTGTGTTGTTGTTGGCTTATTTTTTACCCTTATTACCGCCAAAATCATTTTCATTCTTTTCGGTATTAAGTTTAGGTTTGCCTTTTTTAATGCTGATAAACGTCTTGTTTTTTATCTATTGGCTATTTCGTATTAAACGACAAATGCTATTATCTTTAATGGTCGTTGCTTTTGGTGTATTTTTATTTGGTTCATTATATAAATTCTCCAGTGATGACACCAAAGTGTCCGAACAAAGCTTAAGCGTTATGAATTATAATGTACGCTTGTTTAATTTATACGACTGGATTCCAGAAACCGATACACAAGCTAAAATTGAAACTTTCCTAAAAGAAGAAAGTCCAGATGTTTTAACTATACAAGAATATCATCCTTCTAAAGCGGTGAGTTTAAAACAGTATAAATACAAATACGAAAAACTAAAAGGGAGCAAAACGAAATATGGTCAAGCTATATTTTCTAAGTATCCTATAGTAAATTCTGGTGCATTAAATTTTCCAAACACAGGTAATAATGCTATTTATGCCGATGTACTTGTAAATAAAGACACCATAAGAGTTTATAATGTTCACTTACAGTCTTTAAAAATTAATAAAAACGTTCAGAATTTAAGTAAAAAAGAAGGCGAGAAAGTATTTTATGGTATTGGAGAAACCTTTAAAATGCAACAATTTCAAACTGAATTATTTTTACTGCATAGAGAACAATCGCCATATAAAACTATTATTTCGGGTGACTTTAATAATACCGCATTTTCTTATGTCTACCGTAGTTTAAAAGGTAATATGATTGATGCGTTTAAAGCTTCAGGAAATGGCTTTGGTAGAACGTTTAATTTTAAATTCTTCCCATTACGAATAGACTTCATCTTAGTCGATGATGATTTTACCGTAAACAGCTTTAAAACCTACGATGTAGAATTATCGGATCATTATCCTGTGAAAACAGTGTTGTCGTTTTAAGTCGTTTTTTAGTCCATAGTTATCAGTTATCAGTTATCAGTTATCAGTCTTCAGTCATTAGTCATTAGTTTTCAATTTTTAGTTATCTGTTAAAACTGTATTGTGTTTTAGTGATTTGTCATTTTGTGAGATGTGTTATGAGAAGTCTCCATATGTCCAAGTGACAATTACTTATCTTGTATTTGTGATAGATTGAAACAAACATATTTTTTGTCATATCGACGATAGGAGATATCACACAAGGATATATAAATAAAATAACAAACGATTACGTCAGTTCGAGTGTTTTACTTTAAAACGATAGTGGCAAAGTAAAATGTATCGAGAACAAATCACTAAGTCTTTAGCCTATACTAAGTAACGTTTATTAAATATTCATTAACCAGCAATCAGCTGTGTCCGCAAGAATATGGCAGAGTAAGCCTATACTTATTAGTCGTGTTTTCTTCCACAGAAATAATAACACATAAACTCCAATAGCATAATAGCTGTGTAAAAAGTGATAGTTAATACTACAACGATTGGGATTAAATATTGGTGTTGCCCACAAATGGTCTAAATCGATAGCAAAAGCTAAAAGAAATAAGATGTAGACTTTTAAGAATTTTGGTTTGTAATACCAAAACGCAATGGCTAATGGCAGTAAAAAGTGAATCCCATAATGAACACTAAACCTAAGCATATTCTATAATTTGCGATTCTAAATAATGCAAAGCGTTTGGACCTTCATTAAATAAAACATCTAAAATAGATAGGTTTGGTATAAAACCGTGTTTATCTCCAAAAACTTGTGTGTAAGCTTCTAATATAAAGCCTTTAGATTTTCGTTGTGCTAAATGTCTGAAATCTGTGAATTTTTCTGGTGTTTTTTCAAAGCTTGTGGTGTGACTTATTTCAATTTCTAATTGTAAACATTCACAAATAAGTTCGAAACTTTTCAGATTAAAGTCTAAAATAGTGTCAAATTGCGTTTCAAATAATGGATTTAATTCATCTTCAAAATACTCAAAAAACGGCGATGTTTTGTATGCCGATTCTAAAGATTTCCAATGATTACTTTGCCATTTTTCAGCATTAAAAATTTTAACGTCTTTATAAGTTTGGCGTTCCTTTTGGGTATAAATAACAGGAACATTTAATTGAAGTTTCCCGTTAGCGCCATAAATATCGGCTCTATTTCTAAAAGTTTGCTTTTGGTAATTGTCACAAACTTCAAACGTAACGGTTTTAGCTTGTGCTATAATAGCAAAACTTGAGGCATTAGGAAATAGAGTAGGCGTTAGTAAAGCGTTCAAAATATGACTTTAATTAAGCGTTTTTCTTCTTTTTAAAACGAGAATAGCCTACATAACCAGCGATAAGTAAAATAACAACCCATAAATATGAGGTTGGTTTTCCTTCACCTTTAACGGTTGTAAATAAACGCTCCCAACGGATTTTATCTAAACCAGAAGCATTGCTGTCCCAACTCATCCAAACCATTACAGGTTTTCCTACCACGTGATCTTGCGGTACAAATCCCCAAGCTCTGGCATCTTGTGAGTTGTGGCGGTTATCACCCATCATCCAGTAGTAATCCATTTTAAAGGTGTAAGTATTTGCAACTTCACCATTAATTAAAATTTGGTTTCCGTTTATACTAATTGTATTTCCTTCGTAAACCGAAATGGCACGCTTGTAAAGTGGTAAATTATCTAATGTTAAATCGATAGTTTTTCCAACTTCAGGAATATATAGTGGTCCAAAGTTATCGCGATTCCAGCTATAATCTGGAGATTTTGGGAACGTGTCATCACCTTTGCCAACAGCTAAATCTTTAACTACAGATTTAATATTTGAGTTTTTTCTTAATTCTGCTGCTAATTCATCAGTTAAATTAACGTTTAAAGCATTGTTAGAGAAACCTACTTTTAACTTGTCAAACATATCTTGTGTCACATTTCCTGTGAAAGACACATTTTCACCATCATCACTAACTACTTTTAAATTAATGTTGTTAGCAGTTAGATAGCTTTTAATTCTCTCGTTCTCTAAAACAGATTTTTTAAGTGAAAATACTCTGGTGTATTCTGTGATTTTATATTGATCAATAAATGCTTGAGATACATTTTCTTTAAACGTTACTGTGTAAAAGAACTGTAATTTTGCACGGCTTGGTAACTCGTTTTGTTTCCCATCAATAAAAACATAACCATTACGAACTTCTAAATTATCGCCAGGTAAACCGACGCAACGTTTTACGTAATTAGACTTCTTGTCTAAAGGTTTGTGTTTTACTTTTCCAAATGGATTTATAATATCTACTAAAGTGTCAACTGGCCAGTTAAACACTACAATGTCGTTACGTTTGATGTCTTTAAAACCTGGAAATCTAAATTTTGGTAATTGTGGTTTTTCTAAATACGTTGGTGTACTTGTTCCAGGTATTACATCATGTACCATTGGAAGTGCTATGGCTGTTTGTGGTGTTCTTGCACCGTAATGAAATTTACTAACAAATAAGAAATCACCAACTAATAATGTTTTTTCTAAAGAAGATGTTGGAATTACAAATGGTTGCATAAAGTACGTATGTACAATGGTTGCAGCTACAATAGCAAATAGGATAGAGCTTACCCAATCTCCAAATGCAGTTCTTGGTTTTAAATCTCTATCTTGAATATAAGTTAAGTCTTGCCCGTAACTTAGATAAAAGCTATAAAAACCTAAGGTTACAATAGCTAAAATGGTATCTGTTGCGCTGTTTTTACCAAAACTTCTTGCAATTTCTACCCAAACTACTGGTAGTAAAATTAAGTTTACAATGGGTAGGAATAACAGTATAGTCCACCAAACGGGTCTATTAATTACTTTCATTAAAACAATAGCATTGTAAACAGGCACAAATGCTTCCCAAGCTTTTCGCCCAGCTTTTACATACAATTTAAACGTGGCTAAACCGTGTAATAATTGTATAACGAAAAATAATATAACCCAACTTTGTAAATCCATATTTATATCTTTTGGTCAATCTGCTATTGACTATTTTTTAGTTAGACTTTATAGGTCTAATTCTGTTACAATTTAATGTGGTGTTAACTAATGTTTAACACGTCGTTCATAGTAAATACACCAGTTTTTCCTAATAACCATTCGGCAGCAATTACAGCTCCAAGTGCAAAACCTTCGCGGCTATGGGCTTCGTGGCCTATGGTAATGGTGTCAATATCGCTTTTGTAAGTAATATTGTGTGTCCCAGGAACATTTTCTATACGTTTTGCAGTTATAGGAAGCTTATCATTGGCTTCATTATCTAAAATCCAATCGTTAATGCCTTGTCTATTGGTAATAATATCTTCGGCTAAAGTAATTGCAGTTCCGCTTGGCGCATCTAATTTTTGTGTATGATGAATTTCCTCTAAACTAACGTTGTAGTCTTTTAGTTGTGACATCATTTTTGCTAGTTGCTTGTTTAACTCGAAAAACACATTTACACCTAAACTAAAGTTTGAAGCATAAATAAAAGCGCCTTTATTTTTATTACAAACCTCAAGTGCTTCATCATATTGATCTAACCAACCTGTTGTTCCCGAAATAACAGGAGTGTGGTTTTCAAAACAATTAGTAATGTTTTTATAAGCAGCCGTAGGAACACTAAAATCTATAGCAATATCAGCATCCGTAATCGTATAGTCTAATGGTGTAGACGATTTTATAACAATCTCATGTCCGCGTTTTAAAGCAATTGCTTCAATGGTTTTACCCATTTTTCCGTAACCAAGTAGGGCTATTTTCATCTTAAAATTGGTAGTTTAATGTCAATCCAAATCGACCTTTATTGTCGAATTCTTCAATTTGGTAATGGGGTTTAAAACTTAAATCATCATTGACATTAAATTGCATTAAATGCGCATCAACATTAGCATCAATAATATTTAAAGCATATATACCAAATGTAATTAGTAGTGACAATTCTTTATTACGACGTAATGTTTTTTGAGCTTCTAATAACTGTTCGTTATTTGGTAAGGTATTTAAAAAACGATCATCTTGAAATCCTGCTAAACGACGTTTATAAGCATCACGTACATCGTTATATTCGTTATTGTTGGTTATGTAGAAATAAATCCCAGTACCTAAAGCAGCATAAACAATAGGGACTTTCCAAAAATTCTTGTTGTAAGCTTGTCCTAAACCAGGTAATACAGCAGAGTAGAAGGCTGCTTTACTTGGCGATAAAGGATTAAATGCTTTTTTATTAATGACTACAGAATCCTGAACCACTAAAAGTTCTTCAGATGGTTTATTCGATTTTGACTGTGCTGTAATTTGCCCAATAACACATAGGATTAGGGCTATGAAAAGTTTAATTTTCACCTTCAATTAATTTTTTGATGCGATTAAAATCTTCTTCAGAATGAAAAGGAATACTAATTTTTCCTTTTCCGTTAGAACTTACTTTAACATCAATTTTATGTCCAAAATAATTTGAAAAAGCTGATACTCCTTTTTTGATGTATTTTGGTAATTCGTTTGTTTTTTTCTTAGTACTTCCAGCTTCAGTTAATTGACCATTATTGTAATCTTTAACTAACTGCTCCGTATCTCTAACCGATAACTTATTGGTTAGAATAGCTTCGTAAATATCTAACTGATCGGCTTGATTTTCAATATTAATAATAGCACGTCCGTGTCCCATAGAAATAAACCCATCGCGCATTCCTGTTTGAATGATGGGATCTAATTTTAATAAGCGTAAATAGTTGGCTATAGTAGAACGTTTTTTACCAACACGTTCGCTCATTTGCTCTTGTGTTAGTTCAATTTCATCAATTAAACGTTGATATGATAAAGCTATTTCAATAGGATCTAAATCTTGACGTTGAATATTTTCAACTAAAGCCATTTCCAGACTTTCTTGGTCATTTGCTAACCTAATATAAGCAGGAATGGTTTTTAAGCCAATGCTTTTGCTGGCTCTAAAACGACGTTCACCAGAAACTAATTGGTAATTGTTAATCCCTAATTTTCTTACCGTAATAGGTTGAATTACACCTAGTTCCTTAATAGAACTGGCTAATTCGCGTAAGGCTTCTTCATTAAAACTGGTTCTTGGTTGAAATGGATTCATTTCAATTTGTTCCAATTCTAACTCAACAATATTACCAATAACTTTATCGGCATTCTTATCTGTAGCCGACTTAATATCGTTACTTGGGTCTTTTAAAAGGGCAGACAAACCTCTACCTAAAGCTTGTTTTTTTACTGCTTTTGCCATGATTAGTCGTTTTTAGTAATGATTTCTTTAGCTAAACTTAAATAGTTATGTGCGCCTTTACTGGCAGCATCATAATTAATAATACTTTCGCCAAAACTTGGTGCTTCACTTAAACGAACATTTCGCTGTATAATAGTTTGGAACACCATATCGCTAAAATGTTTCTGAACTTCTTCTACCACTTGGTTAGATAAACGTAAACGAGAATCGTACATAGTTAATAATAACCCTTCGTAATCTAACGTGGCATTATGTATTTTTTGAACACTTTTTATGGTGTTTAATAATTTCCCTAAACCTTCTAATGCAAAATATTCACATTGAATTGGGATTAAAACCGAATGACAAGCCGTTAACGCATTTAAGGTTAATAAGCCTAATGATGGCGCACAGTCAATAATGACATAATCGTAATCATTTTGGACTTCAACTAATGCTTTTTTAAGCATGTATTCGCGCTCTTCTTTGTCAACTAATTCTATTTCAATGGCTACCAAGTCAATATGAGCTGGAATAATATCCAGGTTTGGCGAACTTGTATTAAGTATAGCTTCTTTTGCCGTGTTAGAATGTTCTAAAACTTGATAAGTCCCAATTTCAACAGTTTCTACATCAATCCCTAATCCAGAAGTCGCATTGGCTTGAGGATCGGCATCAATAAGTAGTACTTTTTTTTCTAAGGCGCCTAAACAAGCGGCTAAGTTTACTGAAGTTGTTGTTTTACCAACGCCACCTTTTTGGTTGGCTATAGCTATAATTTTACCCATTAAATAGATCGGTTTTAGTAAAGGTAAAAATACAATTATTTATGGATTTTAAAAGAGGAAGTTGTTAACAGTTTGTGAAAATATAAAAGCGACCATAATGACCGCTTTTATTGACTTTTTTAGGAATACTTAATTCGCTCTTCTGGTTTCCTCACTATTACCAACTTGTCTGTTTTTAACGTTTATTTTTTTATTCCCAAAACTATAGTTTAAAGAAAAACGAACATAACGGTTATTTCTGTTTTGTCCATAAACTTGTCTTACACCATTTACTGTAGATTCTAAGTTGTTTAGAAAAGATGTGGCAAAAACATCTTTAACGACTACCGAAAATTGTAAGTCTTTATTTAAAAATGAGGTGTTATAACCTAAATCCAAACTAAATGTGTCACCAACCGTAAATAAATCCGATTGTGATTTAGAATTATAAACAGCATCAATTTGTAACTTGTTCTTATCGTTTAAAACAATGCTGTTGTTTGAAGCTATTAGATAAGCAAATCCGTTTTGTGGTTTGGCATTAACATTTTTAGTAAAATTTGTGGTGTTATAGATTGCCGATATTGTATTCTGACTTTGTAACCACTTTAGTGTACTATAAATGTAGCTTTCTTCAATTCCAATCGTATGCTGATTAAAGAAATTTTCACGTGTTACAATTTGTGTGTTATCTGCAATGTTAGAGCTAAAAATAATACCCGAAGCTTGTGATCTAATATTATAAAATAGGTTAGTAGTTAACTTGTTTTTATAGGTGTGTTTTACAGAAAAATTGTCGTTAAAAGTGGGTTGTAAAAACGGGTTTCCTTCACTGTACGTATTACTACTTACAAATACTCTAAAAGGATTTAAATGATTAAAACGCGGTCTTTGAATACGTTTTGCATAACTAAAAGAGAAATCGTTTTCTTCTTTGTTATATGATAAAAATAATGACGGAAATAGCTTAGAATATTTGTTTGTAGTGCTCTTGTTTAATTCTTTTGAAAAACCTTCCGTTTGTGTGTTTTCATAACGTAATCCAAACTGTAATTGTAAGGCTTCGTTTATTTTTTTGTTTGCACTTAGGTATAATGCTTGTATGTTTTCTTTGTAAGTAAAACTGTTAGAAATATTAGTGTCCAAAACTGGAGTCCCAGTAATGGTATTCAAAAATGTAATATTAGAAATTGAGTTTATCTGACTTAGTTTTCCACCATAAGATAAGTTTGCAAATTCTAACGGATGTTCCATATCTGCTTTAAAGCTTAGGTTTTTTATAGACTGTTCTGAAGCAGTAATAGCGGATAAGTTTGTGTTTAAAAAATCATTATTAACATTAAAACTTTCGGTTATTAAGGTACGTTCTTTGTCTGCATTAAAATCAAAATAATCGGCATCAAAAGATAGTTTTCGTCCTAAAGTATCTAATTTAATTGCAGTGTGTAGGTTTAATGAATGTGTTCGTTTTTTATTAACATCGTTTCCTTTATTCATTAATAAAGAATCTATGGTGTTTTGTGTATTTGTAATAGTGGTTTTACTTACATCATTAATACTTGGTTTGTTATTGTTTCCAAAATATTGCATTCCAATTGTAAATTTATCGGTTACATCATAATCTAATAATAAGCGCCCAGAAAAGGCTTCTTTACTATCTTTTGTGTCAATATTAATATCCCAAGTGCTTGTTGGGTAATACACTTGAAAACTTTCTTCACCGCGAATATGACCTTTAGTTTTGTCGACACTAAAAAGTAAATTCACTTTGTTTTTTTTGAATAATAAACTGTTTCTTAATGTTGTATAATTATAACAGTCTATGTTGTGTATTACTGACGTTGTGTTTTTCCAAGAATTTATTTGTCCTTCTTTTAAAATAATATTTATTAATCCGCCATTTCCAGAAGCTTCATACTGTGCTGGTGGCGTTGCAATAATTTCAATTTTTTTAATATCGCTTGCCGATAAACTATTTAGATAACCAATTAATTCTTCATTAGTTAATGGAACCATTTTGTTATTCACCATAACTCTTGGTGTTCCTTTTCCAAACATTTTAATAATACCGTTTTGTACTTGCAATCCTGGAGCTACTTTTAACGCATCTAATGCATCGCCACTACTTGCCGTAATGCTGTTTTCAACATTAAAAACAACGCGGTCTGCTTTTTGCTCTATTAGTTTTTTACGACTTGTAATAACGACTTCGTCCAACTGGCTGGCATCTTCTTGTAATGTTACAACACCTAAGTTTATGTTGTTTTCAAGATTAATGTCTTTATTGTAATTTGTGTAACCAACATAACTTATGGTTAATTTGTAATTGCCTTTTTTAGTGTTAATAGTAAAGTAACCGTCAAAGTCCGAAGTAACTCCAGTTACAATTTCATTATTACTATTTTTTAAGATGATGTTTGCATAGGCAATAGGCATATTTTGGTCTATAACTTGACCTTTTATT
Organism: Aurantibacter sp.; assembly: GCA_036821745.1. GTDB lineage: Bacteria > Bacteroidota > Bacteroidia > Flavobacteriales > Flavobacteriaceae > Aurantibacter. The sequence goes on from DAISIZ010000017.1 coordinate 15,634, forward strand.
TCTGTTTGAGCAAAAATAGATGCCGTAAATAAACTTAAGATAAGTGCGATAATTGGTTTCATAATTTCTGAATTAAATAGATGTTCTGGTTTGATACAAATATCTTTCAGAAACAAATCCTGTGCGACCGAAAACAGAAAGTCGAACGCATTTGTAAAATAAAATGCGTTCGACTTTCTAAATCAAAACGTTCGACTTTACGTTTAAGTCTTGTTTTTATTGGGTTTTACGGTAATTTGTTGGTGTGGTGCCTGTGTGTTTTTTAAAAGCCGTATTAAATGAAGATTTTGAATTAAATCCCACTTCGTATAAGATTTCTAATACCGTAAGCTTTTTTTGAGAGCTGTCTTTTAATATGTTTTTTGCTTTTTCAATACGATACGCATTTATAAAGTCGAAGAAATGCTGATTCAATTCTTGATTTATTAAAACAGATAATTCTCGAGAAGACATATTAAGTTGTCGCGATAATTTATTAATGGTTAACGAGGCATCCAAAAAAGGTTCGTTTGTTTCCATTATTTGTTTTAATTTATTTATTTCTTCGCAATGAATTTGCGACGTGTCTATTTGATCTTCGCTAATTATTTCTTTCGATAGTTTTAAATTTACACCAATACCTCTAAATAATTTAGGCGCTATTAATGCTTTAAAAATTAGCCATAAACCTATGAATAATACAAAAATTAAAAGACCTAATCTAAATGCATTGGTAGTTGCGTCATCAAATTGTCCAGAATCTCTTACGTAGCCTTTTATTATAGTAAGAAATTGCCCTATTAAAATAAAAATGATCAGTTGCTTAAGCCAATGGTAATTGTAAAAAGCTTCTTTACCCGTGTAGTTTTCTAATAATAGTTTTCGAAATCTAATCAAGTAATATGCTTGAGCAATGATGTAGGCAATTTCAAGTAAGTTGTTTATGTTATTTATAATTTTAAACTCAAAGGTGTTTGTATAGTTTTCTACAAATGCAGTTTGAGCATTTTTACCAACCATAAAAAAATTAGGGAATAGTATTAAAATGATTGTTAACCAAGGTATAGCTAATAATAAGTGTTTTGGCTTGAGTTTAAAATCGGAATATATCACCGATAAAATATATAGAAACAGTAATGGATCTTTAAAACTTGAAAGTCTCATTCTTAACATTTCTACCCATATAGGGAAATCAATAAAATCGTGATAAAAAAAGACACTAATGTCTATAGATGTTACAATAAGGAACCCCGCTAATAATCGATTGCTTAGTTTCTTTTTTGTTTTTACAGTCAATAAAAACACAGAAAAAAGACAAAATAGAAGTACAATAATTAAACTAACAATACTTATGAGTGAGTTGTGATCCATATAGATTGGTAAAGTTAAACTTGTTTTCTAAATAAGGTTGGTGTTGTTCCGGTATGTTTTTTAAAAGCAGTGTTAAAAGAAGACTTAGAATTAAACCCTACTTGGTATAAAATTTCTAAAACCGTTAATTTTTGGTGTTCAGGATTCTTTAAAATCTCTTTTGCTTTCTCTATGCGATATTCATTTATAAAGTCGAAGAAATGCTTACCAATTTTATGATTAATAAGTATTGAAGCATCTCTAACGTTTAAATTCATCTGATTTGCTAATTGCTGTATCGTTAATGACGAATTAAGAAAAGGTTCTTTGGTAGTCGTATAGTTTTTCAGAATACTCACATCATCATTTTCAGAAATAGCATTCTCATTTATTTCAACATCATTTACAATATCTTTAGTAAGTCTTAATTTAGAGTCTATACTTTTAAAAAGTTCTGGTGTGTTTAATGCTTTTAAAATATACCAACAGAAAATAGATAACTCAAAAGTTTGCAATACAACTCTTGACCAATAGTATACATCGTTATAGTTAGAGAACTTATATAAGTTTTTTATTAATGCAAAAACGTGAAGAATAGTTATGGCAATAACCAATTGAAATAGCCAACTATAAAACGTTTTTGTATTGGTGGCATAATTTTCTAAATACAGTTTTTTTGTTCTTATTAATATGAAAAATATAATGCCTAAATAGGTGAGAACTTGTAAATGTATAGAACTGTAAATAATGTTGTTTTTTGTAGCTTCACTAATATTATGAAATAATATAATTGAACTATTAGCGTCTACATTATAAAAATTAGTCAACAAAAGTAAGTTGATTAACACATAAGGAATGGCGTGGAGTAGGTGTTGCCATTTTAATTTAAAGTCCGAATAACAAACCGATAAAATATAAAAGTAAAATACCGGTAAATGTAAAAAGACTAATAATGAAATTGCTTTGTCTAAGTTGCCAAAACCTTCAGAAATTGCACGAGAAACAAAAATATTATCTATTGCAGAAAGTAATAAGAATGTTCCAAAAATTCGATTGCTTAATTTGTTTGTGGACTTTCTAGTCATTAAAAAAACAGCAAACAAAACGCCAATAAATAAAGATAAAAGCCCAATGATGTCTAACAGGTTTAAATTCTTCATGTATTGGCGTTATATACTGACTGTTTTAATCTATTAAAATCTCTAAAAGTGTAATTGCAGCATCACCAATTTTGGTTCCGGGACCAAAAACGGCAACAGCACCAGCATCAAATAAATAGTCGTAATCTTGTTTTGGAATCACACCACCAACAATAACCATAATATCTTCGCGACCATATTTTTTTAGTTCTTCAATAACTTGTGGCACTAATGTTTTGTGTCCTGCAGCTAAACTTGAAACTCCTAAGATATGTACATCATTTTCTACGGCTTGTTTGGCGGCTTCTTGTGGCGTTTGAAATAATGGTCCAATATCCACATCAAAACCAACATCTGCATAACCAGTAGCGACCACTTTGGCACCACGATCATGACCATCTTGTCCCATTTTAGCAATCATTATTCTTGGTCTACGTCCGTCTTGTTCTGCAAATTTATCGGCTAATTCTTGTGCTTTTTTAAAGCTTTCATCGTTTTTAATTTCTTTACTATACACACCAGAAAAAGATTTTATTTGTGCTTTATATCGTCCATAAACAGCTTCAAGTGCATCACTAATTTCACCTAAAGTAGCACGTTCTCTTGCGGCTTCTACAGCAAGTGCTAATAGGTTGTCTGTTTTGTTTTTAGCAGCTTCAGTTAAAGTATTTAAAGCGGCTTCAACTTTTTTAGTATTGCGCTTGGCTTTAATTTTAGTTAAACTTTCTATTTGCTGAAGACGTACTGTTTGATTGTCAACCTCTAAGGTTTGAATCATATCTTCTTCATCTAACACATATTTGTTAACACCAACAATAACGTCTTGTCCAGAGTCAATACGTGCTTGCTTACGTGCGGCAGCTTCTTCAATACGAAGTTTCGGAATGCCAGCTTCAATAGCTTTAGTCATACCACCAAGTTCTTCAACTTCTTGAATTAATTCCCAAGCTTTGTTGGCAATATCATTTGTTAAAGATTCTACATAATAACTACCAGCCCAAGGATCTACAGTTTTGGTAATATGCGTTTCTTCTTGTAAATATATTTGTGTGTTTCTTGCAATACGCGCCGAGAAATCGGTTGGTAATGCAATAGCTTCATCTAAAGCATTGGTGTGTAAACTTTGTGTTCCTCCAAAAGCTGCAGCAGTCGCTTCTATAGTTGTTCTTGCGACGTTATTAAATGGGTCTTGTTCCGTTAAACTCCAACCACTAGTTTGGCAATGTGTCCGTAATGCTAAAGATTTTGTGTTTTTAGGATTAAATTGTTTGACCAATTTTGCCCAAAGCATTCTGGCAGCTCTCATTTTAGAAATCTCCATAAAATGGTTCATTCCAATAGCCCAGAAAAATGATAGGCGAGGTGCAAAGGTGTCAATATCCATACCTGCAGCTAAACCTTTACGGATATACTCTAAACCATCGGCTAAGGTATATGCTAACTCAATATCGCAAGTGGCACCAGCTTCTTGCATATGGTAGCCAGAAATTGAAATAGAGTTAAATTTAGGCATGTTTTTACTCGTGTATTCAAAAATATCCGAGATAATTTGCATACTTGGTGTTGGTGGATATATGTATGTATTACGCACCATAAACTCCTTTAAAATATCATTTTGAATCGTTCCTGCTAAAAGCTCTGGTTTTACACCTTGTTCTTCTGCAGCAACAATATAAAATGCCATAATTGGTAACACAGCACCATTCATGGTCATTGAAACCGACATTTTATCTAAAGGAATTTGGTCGAATAATACTTTCATATCTTCAACACTATCTATGGCAACACCAGCTTTTCCGACGTCACCAACTACACGTTCGTGATCACTGTCGTAACCGCGATGCGTTGCTAAATCGAAAGCAACAGATAATCCTTTTTGTCCAGCCGCTAAATTACGGCGGTAGAACGCATTACTTTCTTCGGCAGTACTAAATCCAGCGTATTGACGAATAGTCCAAGGTCTGCGTACATACATTGTACTGTATGGTCCGCGTAAATTTGGAGCAATTCCTGCAACAAAATTTAAATGCTCTAAATCATTTAAATCGGCTTTGGTATATTGAGATTTTACTTCAATATCTTCGGCTGTATTGTATGTTTTGGCTTTAGATTTTGCTGTATTCTGTGGTGATTGTAATGTGATATGTTGAAGATTTTTCCTTGACATATTTTAGTGATTATGACCTTCGTGGCCAGTTTTAACAGGTTTTGATACTTGTTGTTTACTTGGTACTTTATTAAAATCAACTTTATTAGCAGTTTTTACATCTGCTTCATTAAGTAGCATAACTTGATTGTAATAATATTCAAAAGCTAATAATGCAGTTAAATTTTTGTCAATAGTAAAGTTTCTAGAATAGTTTCTAAATGTTGACAGTACTACATTTGGACGTAAACTATTTGCTTTTCTTAGCGCATTTAAAGAGGTCTTTAAATTATTATCTTTAATGTTATCAAAAATGCAATTTGCGAATACACCATTTATTTCAAAAAGATTGTTTTTGTAATGTTTAGACTGCTGTAAGGCTTTTGCAATTTTTAAACTGTGTTTCGTAGCTACTTCATTAGCTTTAAATGTCTTATTTAGTAAGCGTGTTACAAAACCCTGAAAAGTTCGCTCTGGATTTTTATTAGTTTTATTGTAAGCTTCTCTAATATCACTTTCAAAAGCATACAAAGCTTCTTTAATTAGTGCTTGATCTTCAATTTTACATGTTATTAATTCTGGCTGACTAGCATATTTGTAGTCAATTTTGACAGTTGTAGCTCCGTCTTTACAGCTGGTTAATACTAATAGTGATAAAGCGATAGAGATCGATAAAAATGTTGATTTCATTGTAATAAATATTTTTTATTTAGGGTTACTCTTGTTTTAAGCGTTCTTGTTCGTAAGATTCCGCTAAACGTTTTGCGATGATAGGCTCTATTAAGGTTTTACGCGGATTTTGTTTTACAAATGGATAAAGTTCAAGGTTGTCTTTCATTTTATCCGCTTGATTTTCAAATTTATTACTTCCTAATAAGATTATGTCTTGTTGGTTAAATTGTTCTTGCTCTTTCTGGGCACTTTCTTTTATTTTTTTCTGAATTGTTCCAGATTTTAATTGAGCCAGAAAACCACCATTAGCTTCTAATTCTTTAAATAACTCTAAACCTTTTTCAGCTAATTGATGCGTTAAAGTTTCAATATAATAACTTCCGTCCGAAGGATTTAAAACGGTGTTAAAGTAACTTTCATGCTTTAATATTAATAATTGATTTCTTGATATACGCTCACCAAACTCATTTGTTTTATGATAAATAGCGTCGTAAGCTAAATTAAAAACGGTTTGGCTTCCACCTAAAACAGCACTCATACACTCAGTGGTTGTTCTAAGCATATTGGTATTGTAGTCGTATAAAGTTTTGTTTCGTTTTGTTGGTGTACTATGCAGATTTAATTCATATTTATAATCAAATGTTTGCAACAATGTATCTACTAATTGCGATAAGGCTCTAAGTTTTGCAATTTCAAAGAAATAGTTAGAACCAATAGCAACGTTTATTTGAATTTGAAGTGTTTCAGATTGGTATTGTTCTTTTAGGTTTACATCATTTTCAATTTCATTTAAATATTCATTTAAATGAGATAGGGTATAGGTTAATTCTTGATGATTATTGGCTCCAGAATTTTGATATACTTCAGTATTTACAGCAATTGTATGTGTGTATTCTAAACTTTTTTTGAATAAAGATAAGTCGGTTTTATAATCATTAAACCAATTCCCATCAACTACCAACTGATTAATACAATCACTAATAAGAGTGATATTAGTTTTAATTAGAAGGTTTTTATTAACGTTTAAAAAGCTTTCAGATAAAAATAAAGTTTCAAGCTGAATTGATTTGTCTTCAATATCAGATAGTAACTCCGTTAATGAAATTGTATCATTTGGAATAATGAATTTTACAACATCAGCACCTTTTGTAAAAGCGGTTACAGCAGTTTTGTTAGATTTTACTGTGTCGTGAACATAAATAGTTTGACCAATATGAAACGCTTCACTATTAGTGTTTGAAAGATTTAAATCTTTAATGTCGTCCTCATTATAAAAAGGTTTTACATTAATAGATTCGTTGGTTTGCCAAACTAAAGTATCATTATAGTCAGCACCTTTTAAATCGGCTTGAATTTTTTGTTTCCAAGCTTTGGTACTTATAGATTCGAAGTCTGTAAATAATCCCTTTTTAGTCATTTTCTTTTAATTTTAAAGAATCTTCATATTCAATAATATAAATATCTTCATTTTCACGTTTCATGTAATATTCTTCTCTAGCAAACTTTTCTAAGCCATTTTTAGAATTTAATTTTTTTAACGCTTTTCTATCTTTAATAATCTCTGATTTATAGTAATCCTTTTCATCTTCAAGATTTTCTAAATCATCATTTAATTCTCTGTGGAAAAGATAAGAATTACTATCAATAAATAGCATCCACATTGCGAAAATGACAAAGAGTAATACGTATATGTTTTTAAAATATTTCATTATGCTGTATTACAGTTTTTCATTAATTATAGTTTTAACTATATCTACTGCAACTGTATTGTACCGGTTGTTAGGAACAATGATATCAGCAAATTCTTTTGTCGGTTCTATAAATTGCTGATGCATAGGTTTTAACGTGTCTTGGTATCTGTTAAGCACTTCGTTTAAATCTCTGCCTCGTTCTGCAATGTCTCTTTTTAAACGTCTTGTTAAACGCTCATCACTATCTGCGTGCACATAAATTTTTATATCGAATAAATCTCTTAATTGTGGATTGGTAAATACTAAAATACCTTCAACAATAACAACTTTTCTAGGAGATGTTGTTACGGTTTCATTAGTTCTGTTGTGTTCAACAAAAGAATAAATAGGTTGCTCTACCGTTTTACCTTCTTTTAATGCCGTTAATTGTTCTAGTAAAAGATCAAAATCTATAGAATTTGGATGATCAAAGTTAATTTTTGTACGTTCTTCATAAGTTAATTCTGAAGTATCTTTATAATAATGATCTTGTGATAAAACCGTAACTTCACCCTGAGGTAAGTCGTTAACGATTTGATTTACAACGGTTGTTTTCCCGCATCCAGTTCCTCCGCAAATACCTATTACTAACATTTAATATATCTATAAATTGAGTTCGAACAAATTTAACATTAATAAAGATAAAAATATTGTTTTAAACTTAAAATAAAAGTATATATTTGCAGCTCGAAATTAATACTTTCGTACAGATAACTTTTCGGGGTGTAGCGTAGCCCGGTTATCGCGCCACGTTTGGGACGTGGAGGCCGCA
>DAISIZ010000018.1:0-13419 GCA_036821745.1 Aurantibacter sp.
AATCTCAGGTAATTCTACATGTCCAATACGGGTTAAGTTGTTAACCACTTCCTTTTGCTTGTAAAATAATTGGTGCTCATAGCCCATATCTTGCCATTTACAACCACCACAAGTTCCAAAATGCTCGCATTCTGGTGCCACACGTTTATCACTTAATTTATGGAACACGGTTGCTTTTCCTTCGTAGTAAGCCTTACGTTTCTTAAAGGTTTGTACATCAACAACGTCACCAGGAACTGCATTAGGTATAAATATAACTTTGCCGTCTGGTGCTTTTGCTACCGTTTTTCCTTTTGCTCCTGCATCTATAACTTCTACTTCAGTAAAAAGTTTCTTTCTATTACTTTTTCTTGCCATAGTGCAAATGTAGTTTTTTTGTAGCGTTTATAAAGAAAAAAACCTCTGTAAGAATAAATCTTAACAGAGGTTAATTAAGTTGGTTGTACTTTTTCCTAAAATCGATGGTACAAAGTTATAGCATGTTAGGATTAAAAATATACCTACTTTTATGTATTTTTTGTATTTTTTGTATTTTTAAAGGGTAAAACGACAAAACAAACCAACTTTGAAATATTTATACGCACTAATTTTGTGTTTTTTGATGACCTTAACATCTTCTGCTCAACACGAAATTACTTCCGATACCATGAGAGTTAATATTTTAGGTCAACAAAAAGGCTTATTGCAATTAAACATTAAAGGTTTAGAAATAGATGATTTAGGTTATTTGTGGGCAGGAACAGAAGATGGTTTGCATCGTTATAATGGTTATAATTTTAAGGCATACTCACATAGTCGTTCAGATACGACAAGTATAAAGGATGATCATATTAGGTATTTGTTGTATACCAAAGATACGCTTTGGATAGCCACTAATACAAAAGGGATAAACGGTTTTGTGCCATCTGAAAACTCATTCTTTTCTCTAAATTTAAATGAGGAAAATACAGATTTAAATGCAGCCTACCGATGTATTGAATTAGATAAAACTATTTATTATTCAGTGCAAGGGATCATTTTGTGATTTTTAATAGGAAAGAAAAGACACATCAGATTATTAAATTAAAGACCTTAGAAAAAGAAAATAGCGTAAATGGTGCTATTAAAATTAATGAAAACGATGTTTTATTAGCAACCAATAACGGTATTCTAAATTTTAATTTGAAGAATCAAAGTTTAACAGCGAACCTTCAATTCCCAACTAAAAACTTTAATCAATTAATTGGCTTACATAATTTTCAGATTTTTGGAAATAATGATGGTATTATTATATACGATGTTGACCTAAAGACTTCAAAGCACATCGTTTTAAATGAAAAAGTAAAAGTTCTATTATCCGTTAACTGATTCTAAATTTATTATAGGAACAGCGTTTAGTGTTTACACCTATGATATAGTGTCTAATTCACTAGTGAAATTAGTTTTTAAAGATGCTAATGATACTATTTTCGATAAAGTAAATGTTGGTTCATTTTTAAAAGATAAAACGGGTAATTTATGGATAGGAACCGAAGGTGAAGGTTTAATTCAATTTAATACTTATCAAGAAAAATTTACTACGTTAAAATTAAAATTAAAAGGATATTCTGAAACTAATAAAATAAGTTCATTTCAGTACTTAAAAGCAAACGATTCTATTTTGTTTATTGGTGCATCTTCAGATATGGTAAAGTATAACTTAAATACGAAACGTTTTAAAGAATATCGTATTAAAAATAAGCCCTTAATTTATACTATTGTTAAAGATGAAAATGAAACTATTTGGGCTGGTGGCTTTACCTCTGGATTACTAAAATATAATAGCACCAAAGATGAGTTTTTAGAGATACAGTCTACGGTTAGTCCTTTATCAGATAGAGATGTGATTCAAATTCCACCTATTAATAAAAATGAATTACTAATAGCTACTTGGTCCGGTGGATTGTTTAAGTATGAGATAAATAAAAATACTTTTAGTCCTTACCTTTTAAATGATACAATAATAAATAGAGCAAGATGTTCATTAAAAGATGCTAATAACCACATTTGGTTAGGTACTGATAGTGGTGTTTATGAGATAACTCCCGACCAGAACATTACTCATTACAACGAAAATGACGGAGATTTAAGCTTAAGTAGTAATCGAATTTTTGATATTAAAGAGGATAAAGAAGGTCATATTTGGTTTGCAACCAGTGTTGGGTTAACAAAGCTTAATAAAGTAGAAAAGAAAACATTTGTTTATACTAAACAAAAAGGTTTACCTAACGATTTTATATATAGTCTTTTAATTGATGAAAATAACCAGCTTTGGGTGAGTACTAATTTTGGTTTATCTGTTTTTAATCCCAAAGTAGAAACCTTTAAAAATTATACTAAAAATGATGGTTTACAAAACAATGAATTTAATGGTAAAGCAGGTTATAAAGACCATTTAGGTACTTTTTATTTCGGAGGTATTGATGGGGTAAATATATTTAACCCTAATACAATTATAGAAAATCCACATCTTCCAAAAGTGTATATTGAGAATGTTCATTTATTTAATAAACCATTAAACCAGAATGAGTTATTTAAAAATAAACTGTCATTTAAAAGTAATGAAAATGTGGTGACTTTTAACTATGGCGCTATTAGTTTTATTAATTCAGAAAAAGTGAATTACTCTTATATATTAGAAGGTTTTGATGACGATTGGCGTTCTGTAACTAAAGAAAGGGCAACAACATATACTAATTTAGATCCAGGTAATTATAAGTTTCAAGTAAAAGCAACCAATGAAGCTGGTGTTTGGAGTGATCATATGGCTAAATTGGATATTAAAATAATTCCGCCATGGTATAAAACAACATTATTTAAGTTTTTACTTGTGGTTTTCGCTTTAGCTTCCTTATTAGGTTTTTATTTTTATAAAACTTAAAGTTTAAAACGCGATAAGTTAAAGCTAAAACGTTTAGTAGAAGAGCGTACAACTCAAATATCTCAAAAAAATAAGGATTTAGAATTAGCTTTTAAAACTGAAGAGAAGCAGAAAGAAAATATTAAGTTTTTAATGCGTGAATTACGTCACAGAGTTAAAAATAACTTGCAAATTGTATCTAGTTTATTAAATATTCAATCCAATCATTTGTCAGATGAAGAAGCTATTAATGCTTTAAAAGTGGCTAAGAATAGAATTTTAACTATTTCTTACCTTGAAGATAAAATTGAAACTGATACTAATGAGTTAAATATTAAAGAATTTACTGAAACCTTGTGTAATAGTATTATACAGACGGTATCTGATGAAGAGAATATGAAATTTAGTATTAACTATTCTATTGAAAATGTTATTGTTAAAAACTTCAACACAACTTTGTATGGTTTAATTTTAAATGAAATAATAACGAATACTTTTAAGCATGCATTTTCTGTTTATAAAAAGGGTAATGTATTGCAAATTAATTTGTTAGAATCCAATAATAAAATTGTTTTAACTATTAAAAATAATGGGGTTGGTTACAATCCAGAAGATATATCTTACGCCTCAATAGGTTTAGATTTGGTTAACGATATGGTAAGGCAATTAAATGGTACTTTAGAAGCAGTAACCATTCATAGTGTAGAAAATAAAATAATAATCCCTAACGAAACTAACCTTTATGCTTAGAATATTATTGATTGAAGATGAATTAATTATTGCTAAAGATTTAAAAATTACTTTAGAGAAAAATGCTTTTTCAAAAGTACAAATAGCTAAAAATACGGTTGCAGCGCATCAATTGTTCGTTAAGAATAATTTTGATTTAATTATTTCAGATATTAATTTAAACGATGTTAAAGATTGTATTACGTTAATAGCTGAGTTTAATGCCTTAAAAAAAATTCCAGTAGTGTATTTAACCGCTTATAGTGATGACGAAATCATTAAAAGAGCCTAGGAAACCTGTCCATTTGCCTATTTATTAAAACCTTTTAATGAGTCTCAATTAAAAGCAACAATAAATTTAGCATTGCTTAATTTTAATAATAATGCATTAGAGATTGGAAATGATAAAAAAACAATTGAAAAAGTTGAATTGTTAACTAAAAGAGAGAAACAGGTGTTAGTGACTTTATCTAATGGGAATTCGACTAAGGATAATGCAGATATTTTAAACATATCATCGCAAACTGTAGAGAAACATAAACAAAATATCCGTGAAAAGTTAAATTTGCGTACGGTTGCAGAAATGATTAATTTTACAATGACTTCAAAATTATATAGTCTATAAAGTATTAGGGGTGATTTCTCTCCCACGCTGAATTTTCGATGCTAGTCGAAAGGATAAAGGTATAGAAGGAATGGTTATTTTATCACATTAAAAATTTATTAAAATGGCTGTTTTAGAGCAATTAACATCGCAAGAAGCGATGGATTTAGAGAACAAGTATGGTGCACACAATTACCATCCATTACCAGTAGTACTGAGTAAAGGAGAAGGTGTTTATGTTTGGGATGTAGAAGGTAAAAAGTATTACGATTTCCTTTCGGCATATTCTGCAGTTAATCAAGGACATTGTCATCCAAAAATTGTAGATGCAATGGTAAGTCAAGCAAAAAACTTAACCTTAACTAGTAGAGCGTTTTACAACGATATGTTAGGTAGGTATGAAAAGTTTGCAACCGACTTTTTTAATTTCGATAAGTTATTACCAATGAACACTGGTGCAGAAGCTGTAGAAACAGCTTTAAAACTATGTCGTAAATGGGCTTACGAAGTAAAAGGAATTAGTGAAAATGAAGCGCAAATTATAGTTTGTGAAAATAACTTTCACGGTCGTACCACTACAATTATTTCATTTTCTAATGATCCTGTGGCACGTAAAAACTTTGGACCATATACAGATGGGTTCATTAAAATTGAATATGATAATTTAGTTGCTTTAGAAGAAGCATTAAAAAATAATAATAACGTAGCAGGTTTCTTAGTTGAGCCAATTCAAGGTGAAGCAGGTGTTTATGTCCCAAGCGAAGGGTATTTAGCAAAAGCTAAAGCGTTGTGTGAAGCACATAATGTTCTTTTTATTGCTGATGAAGTTCAAACAGGAATTGCAAGAACTGGCCGTTTATTGGCGACTTGTGGAAATTGTTCATGTGTTGATAAAAACTGTTCGGGAACTCCAGAAGTTAAAGCTGATATTTTAATTTTAGGTAAAGCTTTAAGTGGTGGTGCTTATCCTGTAAGTGCTGTTTTAGCAAACGATAACATTATGAATGTAATTAAGCCCGGTAATCACGGTAGTACTTTTGGAGGTAATCCAGTTGCTGCTGCTGTAGCTATGGCAGCTTTAGAAGTTGTTAAGGATGAAGAATTAGCACAAAGAGCTTTTGATTTAGGTGAATTATTTAGAGCAGAGCTTAATAAATACATTGAAACAACAGGCTTAGTAAGTTTAGTAAGAGGTAAAGGTTTACTTAATGCTATAGTTATTAACGACGATGAAGAAAGTGAAACGGCTTGGAACATTTGTATGGCTTTACGTGATAATGGTTTATTAGCAAAACCAACCCACGGAAATATTATCCGTTTTGCACCACCATTAGTAATGACTAATGAAGAGTTGTTAGACTGTGTTGCTATTATTGTAAAGACATTAAAGCAATTTGAGTCTTAATAGTTAAGATTTAAATTATATAATATTAAAAAGAGCGGTTTAACAACCGCTCTTTTTTTGTTATTAATTTTGTTGTTGCATAGCTTTTTCCATAGCTTGTTTATAAAGCTCTAGGTTTTTTTCAAATTCACCTGTGCTAATAGTGTATATTAATTGTAATAGCATTAAAACATTTAATATTAATACTATTAAGGCAATAATTTTAGCAGTGTTCATTGCTTTAATATTTCCTTCATACTCGTCAGGGAAGTCTGTAGCATCTTTTTCTTTGCGGTTAGCAATAATAAACGCAGGTAAAGAAAACAAAATACCTACACCTCCAAAACAGCAGCATAAAAGCCCTATAATAGATAGTATATAGATTAATGTTGGGTTTAAAGATTTTTTAATCATAATAGTGGTTGTTATAGTTTTATAAAATAGTTAGCTAAAATAGTGATTACAGATATTATGCTTGTATAGTTAATGGCTTTTTGAATGATTTCTTTTTTTAGTACTATTTTAAAAACGATAAGTATTCCTAAAAGTATTAAAAAATAAATGGCAGGATACATTTTTAGAGCTGCTAAAAAATCGCCATTCCAAATAAAAAGAAGAGATCTTTGAAGCCCGCAACCTGGGCAATCGATATTAAAAAGTTGTTTACTTAAACAAGGCAGCATAAAATGTGGTATAAAAAAAGCCTAATTGAAAACAATTAGGCTTTTTGATAAGTTATATAATATTAGTTTTTACCACCAATAATTACTTTTTTACTTGTAGCAGCTCCATTTATAAAGTTTACTTTAACTATATAAACGCCTTCGCTTAAGTTTTTGGTATTAATCTCGTAGCGTTTAGAGTTGTTAACATCAGCTGTATTAAATACTCTTTTACCAGTAACATCGTAAAGTGAAACTTTAGCTATGTCTAATAGGTTTGGGTTAAGTAATGTTAATGCTTGTTGTCCATTATTTTGGAAAACAGAAAAAGAACCAATTTCTTCTTCAACAGTCTCTAAAATTTCAGCTTTAGCATCTTTAAATACAATTTCAAATCTACCCGTATAATCATTAGCTTCAAATGCCATTTGATGTGGCGTCTCTCTAATGTTGAAATACTCATCGGTACTTTTATCGTGTAAGTAAATAGGTTGATCTGTATCAAAATTTTGAATGTCCGTTAAGTAGAAACTGACTAATTGTTCAGTGCTTGTTTTTAATACAAATGGTATTTTCATATCAATGTCATAAGCATCAGCAATTCCGTTTAATATTCTATCCTGATTAAAGAAATAAGCATCTCCGTTTGCAATTTCTGACATTCTTGTTTCGTATCCATAATCTGGTCCATCAGTTAGTTCATCATTAAACGTATGGATTAGTTCACGGTTAAATTGATTAGCAACAAAAGTAACATTTAATCTAAAACGACTGTGGTTATCTGGCATAACTGAGTAACCATTAGTGGTATAGGTAATTAAATTTTCTGCATTTAGTGAATTGTTATTCCTAGTTGAATTCTGCCCTACATTAGACGTTCTGTATCCAGTTGTGCTGTTGGTTGCAGAGCGTTTTACATAGTCTCTTTGTGTATTGTTAAATCTTACAAAAGAACCTCCAGGGATTCCAGAAGCAGCATCAACAAAAAAACCTTGACTAATTGGGATATATCTTTCTGCAGTGTTTATAGGGTTACTTCCTGCATTTGTAGCATTATCACCTGTAATATCTGCATTCCTTAATGGTGGTGCAGGCTTTGTTTCAACTGTACCAGCTGCATTAATAGTGTATCCAGCATAGGCAAATTGGTATTGAGCTAAGTTGTGTGACCCTGTACCTGGATGGTAATAATAAAATATATTACCGTCTTTAAGAACAGTAATGTTATTAGTATCGTGTATAAAATCTCGAGCATCTAAAGCACTTGGGTAAGGGTTACCAACCATAGTTGTTTGGTCAGCACCAACTGGTACTGTAATGACATTACTGTTTGGTAAACCTCTATAATCTAAAGCGGTGTTTCCAGTAGCTAAGGCAGCTCCTTTCATTAAGAAACCTTTACCAGCTTCTAAATTAGTGGTTAAATCTCCTAAATATTTCCAGTTAGCGTATTGTGTTCCTAAATCATAACCCCATAACCAGTATTTTGCTATTTCTGTTTGCGCAGGTGTTGCATTAGGTGTATAAGGTCCAATGTAATTAACATTACCAAAGGTTGTAAAACCATCAGCTGCTGCTCCTGTATTTGTGAAAATAGCTTCGCTCGGGTTTATGTCTGCACCATTTACACCACTTACGGGTAATGACCATCCATTATATCCGTAAAATGTTGCTTTTACACCTTCTAATTGGCTTAAGTTCCCTGCGCCAGTATTTGCTATTGTTTGAGTTCCTTGAATTAGCTGAGCTTCATCTCTTAAGTAAAAATTTGTTGTAGACTCTTGTAGGTTAACATTGTTTTGTACAAAAACAACTTCATCTTTGGCATATATAAACGCATTATTTCTAACATTTAATTGAGCAAAGCTGTATGCAGTGGCAAATAGTGAAGCTAATAGTAAAGTAGTTCTTTTCATAGGGTAATGTATTGGTAATGATGCAAATATAAAAATAAATCGTAAAATGCAACTTTATTATGGAATTAAATATAAACATTTAATTGTTAATTAACCCTTTAGATTTATTATTTTTATATTTTCACTATGTTTTATGGATAAAATACATATTTTTCCCTTAAAGTGTAAATATTTTACGATGAAGACAACTAATTATTTTGTGTATTTTCTTTTAATCATAGGTGTAATTCTTATTCTGTTTGAATCTTACTTTGACAATATCTATTGTAAAATTATAGGTATTGCTTTAGTTATGTTTTCTGTTTTTAAACTCCAGTCTACTATACCTAGTAAGCGTAAAAGTGACGAATCTTTAAATTCTAATCTCGATGATTAAGTCTAGTTTTAAGAAAGGCGACTTTGTTGAAGTCTTAGATGATACTATAAAAGGTGTTGTTGTTTCAGTAGAAAATACAGTAATTAAGATTGAAACCACTGAAGGTTTTGATTTAGAGTTTGAATCTTTTGAGTTGGTTAAAATAACGACTAATTTATCAGAAGAAAATTTATTTAAATCGAAGTCTATTAATAATGTAGTTGCAGAAAAATCTTTAAAGAAGAGAGGTTCTAAACTAATTAGAAAGAAAAAAGAAAGGCATTTACCGACTATGGAAGTTGATTTGCATCTACACCATTTAGTAAAAAATGAAAGGCACTTGACTAGTCATGACAAAAAGAATATTCAATTAGACACTGCAAAGCATAAACTAGATTACGCTATAAAAAATAATATCCAGAAAATAGTTTTTATTCATGGTGTTGGTGAAGGTGTGTTAAAACTCGAATTGGAGTATTTATTTAATCGTTATGACAATATTAAATTTTATGATGCCGATTATAAAAAGTATGGTCTTGGTGCTACCGAGGTTTATGTTTTTCAAAACCAAAAATAGACTCTAAAAATCTGGAGTATAAACTCTTGTTTTGTTAGTCGTACTATTATTTAATGTTCCAAAATTTAAAACATCATAAAAAGTATTTGGGAAACTTGTATTGGTGAAATTTAATGTTAAAATAAAATTTTGCGATATAGTATGCTCTCTATAGGCTGTTGCAGCAACAGAATTTGTTATTTGGTCATTTAAATAATCAGGACCTATAGTCGTGTTTGTAATATCATCTAAAGGGTTTTGATTTGCGTTTACAGATTCTTCATCTATAGTTAATACGTTATCTCCGTCATCATCAGTATCTAAGTAATCTGCTATACCATCACCATCTGTATCTCTAGCCGTTGTTAGCCCAGTAGCAATGTCATAATTTGGCTGCTCGCTAGCAGTTAGTACATTATCGCCATCATCATCTGGGTCAATGTAATTAGGTAAACCATCACCATCAGTATCATCATCGGTTAAGTCACCATTTCCATTTAAATCTTCTAAAGCAGCTGGAATCCCATCATTATCATCTTCATTTAATTCTACAGTAAAGTTAGCAATACCTGTAGTGGCTACATATTCTTGAGTAATACCTAAATTGCTTGGTGGGACGTCATTACAAAATAAACTAGCTGGTAATACGGTATAACTTCTGTAAGTTAAAATATTTCCAGTTGATGAAACAGCTAATGGCGCTCCTGTTGTACTTACCAAATCAACTAATGCTGGATTTGTTGCGCTATCTGGTGTAGTGGCAAAAAAGTCTTCTAGATTGATAGTTTCTGTAATTTGAAATGATAAAGATTCTCCAGGTATAGGATTGGTCTTAAATAAAACTAAGTTACCACAAGCTTCATAAGTGTCTCCAAATACAAATTCTTCTGTAATAACATCACCGTCGTTACATGATAAAATGATTAAAGCTAATAGTAAACTAAGTTTTTTCATTGTAAATATATTTAAGACAAAAATAGTAGATTCATATAGATTTCTAAGTCTATGAATGAATTAATTTATAATCATCTAATTTTTTGTAAATTCGGCGAAAAAAAGAAACTATTTAAGAGAAATTATCAATAAAAAATTAATATGAAAACTGTATACTTTGATAGCGCAGCGA
The DNA here is from genome assembly GCA_036821745.1 of Aurantibacter sp. GTDB lineage: Bacteria > Bacteroidota > Bacteroidia > Flavobacteriales > Flavobacteriaceae > Aurantibacter. The sequence continues at coordinate 10,211 of DAISIZ010000018.1, forward strand.
CAACACAGGTAAGACCTGAAGTTGTTACAGCAATGACTGAAGTTTTAAACCATACCTATGGTAATGCATCGTCTACGCATAGTACTGGTCGAGATGCTAAAGGGTTAATTGAAACCGCTAGAAAATCTGTAGCAAAACATTTAAACGTAACTGCTTCAGAAATTATTTTTACATCTGGTGGTACTGAAGCAGATAATTTAGTGCTAAACAGCGCCGTTAGGGATTTAGGAGTTAAAACGATTATTACTTCTAAAATTGAACATCACGCCGTACTTTATAAGGTTAATCAATTAAAAGAACAATACAATATTAACGTATATTATGTAAATGTTGGTTCTTGTGGACATATAGATTACAAGCATTTAGAAGAATTATTAGAAGCTAATACAGATGTTTTGGTGAGTTTAATGCATGTAAATAATGAAGTTGGTTCTATTCTAGATATTAAACGTGTTGGAGATTTATGTAAGCAATATGATGCTTTGTTTCATAGTGATACAGTTCAATCTGTAGGACATTATAAATTAGATTTGCAAGATATTAATATCGATTTTTTAGCAGCTGCGGCACATAAATTTCATGGTCCTAAAGGTATCGGTTTTGCTTATGTTAAGAAGAGCTCAGGATTGAAGCCGTTAATTTATGGTGGAGAGCAGGAGCGAGGTTTAAGAGCAGGAACAGAGCCAGTACATAATATTGTTGGTTTAGAAAAAGCTTTAGAATTATCTTATGATTTCTTAGAAGAAGAAAGTGCTTACGTTAAAGGACTAAAAGCATATTTTATAGAACAAGTAAAAGCAACAATCCCTGAAGCTAAATTTAATGCTAGTTGTTCAGACTTTGATAAAAGTACCTACACTTTAGTGAATGTCTGTTTACCTATGGATCCAAAAAAATCGGCAATGTTGTTGTTTCAGCTGGATTTAAAAGGTATTTCTTGTTCTAAAGGAAGTGCCTGCCAAAGTGGAAGTCAAAAAGGATCGCATGTATTAACGCAAATTTTAAGTGATGAGGATTTAACTAAACCATCATTACGTTTTTCTTTTTCTAAGTTTAATACCAAAGAAGACATAGATTATGCGGTAAAAGAACTACATTCGATTATAAATTTATAATGCGTGTTAAATTATACTACATATTTACATCCAACCTCTAAAGATTGGGTCACTTTTGTTCACGGAGCAGGAGGAAGTAGTACTATTTGGTTTAAACAAATAAGGGCTTTTAAAAAAGAATTTAATGTTTTAATGTTAGATTTAAGAGGTCACGGTAATAGTAAACCTAGCCTAAAAGATGCCTTTAATACAAAATATACGTTTTACAACGTAACCAATGACATTTATGAAGTCTTAACCCATTTAGGGGTTAAGACTTCACATTTTGTTGGGATTTCCTTAGGTACTATCTTAATTAGAAATTTGGCTGAAAATCACCCTAAAATGGTAAAAAGTATGGTTTTGGGTGGCGCTATTATGAAGCTTAACGTAAGATCTAGAATACTAGTTAAGTTAGGTGTTATTTTTAAGTCTGTAATACCTTATATGATTTTGTATAAGTTTTTTGCGTTTATAATTATGCCGCGTAAAAACCATAAAACATCTCGTATTCTTTTTGTTAACGAGGCTAAAAAAATGTATCAAAAAGAGTTTGTGCGTTGGTTTAAATTAACGTCTGAAATAAATCCTTTATTACGTTTTTTTAGAGCAAAAGCGATTAATATCCCTACGTTTTACGTTATGGGACAAGAAGATCATTTGTTTTTGCCTACCATTAAAAACATTGTAAAAGCTCATAAAACAGCTACACTAACTGTTTTTGAAAACTGTGGTCATGTTGTAAATGTAGAGCAGCCAAATCGTTTTAATGACGAAACGATAAACTTTTTAAAATCGGTATAATCAAGTTGTTAGGTGTAACTTTTTCTGAAGTTTTGAGATACCGAAAAGTTAATTAGATTCATAAAGTTAGAATGAACGCCTAAATTTTGTGGGACGTCTATTTGTTCTATAAATGATTTTATAGCGGTTGCTTTAAACTGTAAATCTGGAATTGACACGTAGTTTTCAAACAATAATCCTATTGACTTGTAATACAATTCCTCAAAAGCGTTTAAATTTTGTGGCTTAGTAGTTGTGTATTCAAAGTTGTTAATTTTGAAAGACTGTAGGACTTCACCAACATAATTTTTATGAAGTATTTGTTGTGGATTAACAATGTTAAGTTCACTTAAATCCTTATTTTGGAATGCGTAAATAACGGCTTTAGCAACAAAATCTACAGGAACAATATTTAATCCACTGGTTTTGTCTATCCAAATTCTAAAAGATTCAGTACATTTTTTAGCATATTTACTTAAAAACATTGGCCAACTGTAAAAGACATCAAATTTTGGAGTTTCAAAAAATGGTGGTTCAATTAAACGGCCACAAACAATACTTGGTCTTAGTATTTGTGAATTGATGTTGTGTGTTTCACAATATTGTTTCACAAACTTTTCACTATTATATTTTGAAGCTTCGTATGGGTTTCTAAAGTTATTAACTTTATAATCACCTATGGTATCGTCTACTTTTTCATTTTGAATACCAAAAGAATAAGCTGTGCTAATATAAATGAAACGATCTATAACCGATGAAAATGTTTTAAGTAGATATTCGGTAACATTAAAATTCTGCTCCGTTACCGTATTTTTTGTGCTTACGGTTTGTAATAAATTGGTTGAACCAGCACAATGTATTATAGTGTTGCAATTGTAAGATTCTAAATATTTAGTTTGTAACGTACTTAAGTCAGACTCTATTAAAGTAACCTTACTTAATAATTCTTCGGTGGTGAACTGATTTAAAAAAGCGGGTTTGTTATGGTCTTTTAAAATGTTTAATAACCGTTGTTGGGCAGAAATTTGGTTTGAGCGAATAACAACATATAAGTGATTAATCTCTTTTGTTGTTAATGCTTTGTGAAGCCATTCAAACATAATATGGCTGCCAACAATACCTGTTGCTCCGGTTAGTAAACAATTCATACCAATGTATTTAGTCTTAGTTTTTTAAAGCTTCAATTTGTTTTAAAACTTGCTCCGCTTCAAATTGCTTTTTATCACTTTCACTTCGGTTTGAAGTTGATAGTTTAAAAGCATCTTCTAAAAGTTTTTTATATTTTTCTTGAAGTTTTTCTACTTCGCTTTTCTTTTTAAATAACCCGAACAT
>DAISIZ010000018.1:13429-22795 GCA_036821745.1 Aurantibacter sp.
CTGTTTTTAATTTATGTTAATCAAAATATAAATTTTGTTTAAGTATTTAAATATTGTGCAAGTTTAACCAAAAAATACCGAGTGTAGGTAACGACCTGGGAAAAATGTAAAACCACCTGCTATTATTAATGCACCAAAATATAATAAAATCATTTTGCGCTTGTGAGTCTTTATATCTCCTTTTCTAACAGCAATTAGAGCTGTTGGTGTTGTATAGAGCGTTAAAAAGCTAAATAAATGTATGTAGCCAAAATGATTCAAAAATTTTGGGCCAACTTCTGCAGTCATAAATAATGTAACTATGGCTGTGAATACCATTAATACCATATATAGCTTTCCTAATTGTCGGTGAAGCTTTGTTCCTTTTTTTAAAATTAGGTTTAGTGTTCCTAGTATAAAGGCTGGAACTACGGTATATAAATGAATAAACATTAAGGTTTCGTAGCTCATAATAGTTGGTTTTTTAGTTTAAAATCTCATAGTAGTTCTTACGTTAAAAACACGTGGACTTAAAAAGTTAGGGATAGCAAATTGACGTTTGGTATTGACATCACGAACCCAAGTATTTGTTATTGAATTTTGGTTATCGAAAATATTAAAAATTTCTACACCAAAACTTAAGTCTTTAAAGTGTTTTCTCCATCCAGTATCAAAGGTTTTATTAGCGTCTACCACTACAAATTGAAAGCCAATATCCGCACGTTTGTATGATTTTAAGCGATTTTGATATTCATAAGCATCAGCATAACTAGGAGATCCACCAGGTAAACCAGAATTGTAAACTAGGTTTAAGTACATTTTAAAATTAGGTAATTTAGGTACATAATCCTGAAACAATGCTGCAAATTTAAAGCGCTGATCTGTTGGTCTTGCAATATAACCACGATTATCACGGTTTTCTTCTGTTTTTAATAAGCCTAAACTAAACCAACTTTCGGTACCAGGAACAAACTCTCCATTTAATCGCATATCAAATCCGTAAGCGTAGGCTTTACTGTTATTATTGGCATTGTAGCGAATACGAACATTCTCTACAGAGTATGGATTTACATCAGTTATGTTTTTGTAATAAGCTTCAGTAGTTAGTTTAAATGCTCTATCCCACATTTTAAAACTATAATCATTACCTAAAATAAAGTGTACAGATTTTTGAGCTTTAACTTGAGGGTTAACAAGCCCGTTTCTATCGCGTAATTCTCTGTAAAAAGGCGGTTGGTAATAAAATCCTGTTCCTAAACGGAATAGCATATCTTTTTTCCAGTTAGGTTTTATAGCAAATTGCGCTCTTGGACTAAAAACTGTTTGTGACACTGTTTTAGATTTATCATCATTTACTGTCCAGTTGTGTGCTCTAACTCCTGCATTGTACCAAACATCGTGTTCACCAATTTTAGAGCGTTTACTCCATTGTAAATAAGATTGTATGCGATTTATAACGGTGTTATTTCTAGAGCGTACACTTTGAAATGCTTCAATAGGACTATTGTCTGGTGAATAAGGTTGGTCATTAGTATTTAGATTTCTTGGTGGATTAATTGAAAATCCTGCAGAGTCAATCACTTCCCATTCTACAAGTCTATCTCTAATGTTTTCATTGGTATATTTTAAAGAGTATTTAAAAATATGGTCATTTACAGTGTAAGTTCCTTTTTGTTCTATGGTAGAAATTAAGGCATCTAAATCGTTTCTTCCGTGGTTTAATTGCGATCCAAGTGCCGAGCTAAATTCGACTTGACCCAAATTTTCATCACCAATATTACTGTTTACTTCTCCTAAAGCGTATTGTGCTAAAATATCAAAATACTCTTCTTCAGTAGTATGGTAAGACGATGCTACTAATTTTAAGTTTAAATTATCATTCACATCATAGCTTCCTTGTAAAGCGCCAAATAAAGTTTGGTATTGATCTCTTTCTTGACCTTCATAATCTACAATTAAAGCGATAGGATTATCTAAGGTTCCAAAATTGGTTTGTCTATTTTCTGGTTCGTAGTTGTATTTGTTTAATGAGGCGTTACCAAGAAAGCTTAATTCAAATTTTGGGCTGAATTGGTAAGTTAGAAAACTTTGAATATCAGCAAAAATAGGACGGTAGTTCGTTTCAGTTTGCTTGGCTTCTACAAATAAACTGTTATCTCTATATCTTAAACCAGTAATGCTAGTAAATTTAGAGTCTTTACTAGCTGTTTCTACTGATACATTTGCGCCAAGTAAACTTAAATCGGCTGTAGCACCAAAGGCTACTGGTTTTTTATAGGTAATATCTAATGCTGAAGATAGTTTGTCACCATATTTTGCTTGAAATCCTCCAGCAGAAAACTCGACATTACTCACCAAATCACTATTAACAAAACTAAAACCTTCTTGTTGTCCAGATCTAATTAAAAAAGGTCTGTAAACTTCAATACCATTTACATACACTAGGTTTTCATCAAAATTTCCACCTCTTACAGAATATTGTGTACTAAGTTCGTTATTAGAACTTACACCTGGTAAGGTCATTAATATGTTTTCTACACCAGCATTGGCTCCTGGAATTTTTCTAATTACCGTAGGTGAAATAGTGACAATTCCTTCAACATCTTTACGTTTTTGAGCTGTAATTACAACGGTAGATATTTGTGCAATATTTACATTCATTACTGGATTAAACTCAACACTTTCATTTGGTTTTAAATTGAAACTAGCGGTGACGTTTTTGTGTGACACGTGAGAAAAAGTTAAGGTTACTTTTTTATTGTCTTCAATCTTTAAAGTGTAAAAACCATTTTCGTTGGTTTGAGTACCTGAATTTTCGGTACTAATATTTACACCACTTATAGGTTGATTAAATTCGTCTAAAATAATTCCTTTTATACTTGCTGTTTGTGCGATACCTATAAATGTTAGGCTAAAAAAGAAAAGGCTTAGTAATTGTTGTATTGTTTTCAAAAAAAGTAGATTTTATTTTCTAAAAAATGTTGACTCAAATGTAGTGCTATTTCCAACATTATCTGTCACTATTATTTTTAAATTGTTTTTAGTATCTTTTATAATCCCGTCATTAAAATCGTGAGTTAAGGTTTTCTTCTTATAATCATATTCCATCAAAAAGAATTTTCCATTAACCATTGCTCTGTAGCTTTTTATACCTGTTTTGGTATCATTAATTTTTGCTTTTAGAAATCGAAAATTACTCATCCATTTGCCGTCATTAAAATTAACAGGTGTAATTGTTGGCGCTTCATTATCTCTTGCCAATGTGTAAGTCCCTAACGTTTTTGTTGTAGTATAAAGTATGTTTCCTATGCGCTTTGTTCTAGAGTAGCTAGGGAAATTATTCCATCCAACTAATTCAGCAATATACAAGCCATCTAGATCTTTGGCTTTATAATGTGTAATGTCAAACGTTACAGTCATGCGTTTTTTTAATGCAATATGTTTTGGTGAAATACTTACAGTATCACTTTTTACTTCAAAATTTAAATGTTGGTTTTCGTAAAATGTATGTTTAGGGATAGTTACTGAAACGTTTTGATCACTAAGTTCAGAAATTTCATTAATATTTATAAGGTGATTCACTTTGTTATGTTCCTTCTCAGTAGTAATACTATCTCTTTTTTTACTTCCAGAGATGCTAAGTTTTAATTTAGAACTATTGTTATCGAAATCACTCACATTTACCGTGTAAATATGTGCTGAGTTTTCGTTCACCGTTACAATACCATCATTAGATATATTATTTAAAATACTTAACGGGTTATTACTGTCTTTATATAGTTTTTGAATGCGTTTCTTTTTTTTCTTATAATGTTCAAAATCTATATACCTATTGATGTGTTTAGATTCCGCAAAAGAAAAACGTTTAAAATGGGCTTCAAAATTTGTTTCGCCATTAATAGCTGTTTTAATATGATAAACGCCATTGTTATTTCCTGCTAAATCGTGACGGTCAGTAGTTTCTACTCCAAAACCTATTTGTCCATAAGCTTTTAAAGTTTCTATTTTAAAGTTACCATTTTTTAAACCGGTAACACGTAGTTTTTGTTTACTATTAAAACCATTAACATAAGAGGTGTCGTTTAATGGATAAGCATAAAATCCTTTAATATTTGGTTTTTTAGTGTCTTTAACTCTAAGGCCAAATAGCATCGGGTTTATTGGTCTTTCCGCATTGTCGCGAATTTCAAAATGCAAATGTGGACCACCAGAACTTCCTGTATTACCAGATAAACCTATAAGTTCACCTTGTTCCAAAACTAAATCGGTAGTTTTTGGAAACAACTCAATTTCATAAGTTTGTTTTTCGTATTGCTTTTTCTTAACGTAAGCATTTAATTTAGGTGAAAGATTTTGCAGGTGTGCATAAACCGTTGTGTAACCATTAGGATGAGTAACATAAATAGCTTTTCCATATCCAAAATGTGCTAATTTTATTCGGCTTACATAACCGCTTGCGCTAGAAACGACATTTAACCCTTCTTTACCACGTGTTTTTATGTCTAAACCAGAATGAAAATGATTAGAACGCAACTCTCCAAATGATCCTGATAAAATGATATTTATATCTAGCGGATTTCTAAAATAATCTTGTGGATATATAGATTGAGCTGTCATTGAAATAGTAAAAATGAAGCACAAAATGGAAAGTAGTTTGGTCATAAATTATATAAATATAATAAGAAGTTAAAAATAGAATGTTTATTCGGAATAATCAAGGATTACACCAATCTCTTGAAAATAAAGCCATTTAAAAATTTAATAAAAATACTTTAAAAATTAATTGTTATATTGGAGTAGTTAAGCTAAATTTGTGTGATAAGTATAGCAATTAATGAGCCATATTGAAGATACTGTAGATAGTCTTGAAACTAAAGTGATTAAGCTTTTAAACGCTTTTGAAATTTTAAAAAAAGAATATACCAATACCAAAAATAAACTACAGGGTACGCAACAAGAACTTGTTAATACGCAAAATGAAGTAACACATTGGAAATCGCAATATGATACTTTAAAAATTGCAAATGCTATGCTAGGCAGTGACGAAAATAAAAGAGAAACAAAACTCAAAATAAATGCTTTAATTCGAGAAATAGATCATTGTATTGGTCAATTAGCTCAATAAATTAAAGAAATCATTATGACACAACCGTTAAAAATTAAATTATCTATAGCAAATAGAGTTTATCCTTTAACTATTGATCCTAGACAAGAAGAAGGTTTGCGTAAAGCCGCAAAGTCTATTGATGCAATGATTACAAAATTTGAGAAAAGTTATTCAGTAAGAGATAAACAAGATGTATTAGCTATGTGTGCTTTACAATTTGCCAACCAAACTGAACAACACAGTATAGATAAAATAAATGTTAATAAAGACGTTAAGGATAAGCTAGAGGCTATAAACTTAATGTTGGATAAGCATTTAACTTTATAACGTTCATTAAATAGTACTAAGTTACTGCCTACATTAATTATTTTTTTGATAAACTCAACAGTCAATTCTTTAAAAAGGGTGAGTTTGAATTTGTAAAAGCATGCTGCTAATAACCTAGTTATTTGGGCAGATCCTTGATCAATTTGTTAGCCCTAAACTTGTTTTAAGGAGTTTATACAAAACCAAAATTAGTGTAGGCTTTTTTTATATATAAATTTAATTATGGATAATATCATTTTAATTGTTGTTGGCGCTTTAGTTGGTGTCATTATTGGCTTCATTATAGCTAAAGTGTTAGAGAAAAATAACGCATCTAAACATATAGAAGGTTCTAAAAAAGCAGCAGCTTCAATTCTAAAAGAAGCAAAATCTGAGGCTGAATCACTTAAAAAAGATAAAATACTTCAAGCAAAAGAAAAGTTTATTGAGCTTAAAGCTGAACACGAAAAAGTAATTTCTGCTAAAGATAAAAAAATGGCAGACGCTGAAAAGCGTACAAGAGACAAAGAATCTCAAGTGTCTAGTGCTGTGGCTAAAAGTGTTAAATTAAACAAGGAATTAGATTCTAAAATTCAATCTTACGATGATAAGGTAGATGCTTTAGAGAATAAGCAGTCCGAGTTAAATCGCTTGCATAAAAGCCAAGTAGAGCAATTAGAAGTTATTTCTTCATTGTCTGCAGACGAAGCAAAAGCACAATTAATGGAATCGTTAAAAGCGGAAGCTAAAAACGATGCAATGGCTTACGTAAGAGATAAGGCAGAAGAGGCTAAGTTAACGGCGCAACAAGATGCTAAGAAAATAATTATTAATACAATTCAACGTATTGGAACAGAAGAAGCGGTAGATAACTGTGTGTCTGTATTCAATATTGAAAGTGACGATGTTAAAGGGCGAATTATTGGTCGTGAAGGTCGAAATATCCGTGCAATCGAAGCTGCTACTGGAGTAGAGATTATTGTAGATGATACACCTGAAGCTATTATTTTATCTTGTTTTGATTCGGTAAGAAGAGAAGTCGCACGTTTATCGTTACACAAATTAGTAACAGATGGACGTATTCACCCAGCTAGAATTGAAGAAGTTGTTAGAAAGACACAAAAGCAAATTGAACAAGAAATTATAGAAGTAGGTAAGCGTACGGTTATTGATTTAGGAATTCATGGTTTAAATCCAGAATTAATTAAAATGGTAGGTCGTATGAAATATCGTTCTTCATACGGACAAAACCTATTACAGCACTCTAGAGAAGTGGCTAAATTATGTGGTGTTATGGCAGCTGAGTTAGGTTTAAATCCTAAGTTAGCTAAACGTGCTGGATTATTACACGATATTGGTAAAGTGCCAGATGCAGAAGCAGATATGGAAACCCCTCACGCAATTTTAGGAATGCAATGGGCAGAGAAATATGGTGAAAAAGCTGAGGTTTGTAATGCTATTGGAGCTCACCACGACGAAATAGAGATGACGTCTTTATTATCGCCGGTAATCCAAGTATGTGATGCGATTTCTGGGGCAAGACCAGGTGCAAGACGTCAAGTTTTAGACAGTTATATTCAACGTTTAAAAGATTTAGAAGAGATTGCTTTTGGATTTAATGGTGTTAAGAAGGCTTATGCAATTCAAGCAGGTAGAGAATTACGTGTTATTGTAGAAAGCGAGAAAGTAAACGACCAAAGAGCTGGAGATTTATCATTTGAGATTTCACAAAAAATTCAAACTGATATGACATATCCAGGTCAAGTAAAAGTGACTGTAATTCGTGAAACACGAGCTGTAAATATTGCTAAATAAAGTAGGCGTGACTTACATAGATTATCATAAAAAAATCTGAATTTCATTTTTTGAAATTCAGGTTTTTTTAATTTTGCTAATTGCTAATTGCTAATTGCTAATTGCTAATTGCTAATTGCTAATTGCTAATTACTCTAACGCCTTGGATGAAACGAATTAATAGTTTCGTGTAAAAAACTACGTTCTAAGTGCATATAAATTTCTGTGGTTGTTATGCTTTCGTGACCTAACATTTGTTGTATGGCACTTAAATCTGCGCCATTTTCAAGTAAATGTGTAGCAAAGGAATGTCTAAAGGTGTGAGGCGATATGGTTTTATTAAGGTTTGTTTTTACTACAAGTTGTTTAACAATAGTAAATATCATAGCTCGTGTAAGCTGTTTACCGCGACGGTTTAAAAATACAATGTTACTAAATTCAGGTTGTATATTTAATTGCGATCTGCTACTAGAGATGTAGTCGTTTATATAAGTAATAGTATTATCTGTAATAGGTACAAAACGCTGTTTGTCTCCTTTACCAGTAACTTTTATAAAACCTTCTTTAAAAAATAAGTCAGAGAGTTTTAAATTGGTTAATTCACTAACACGTAAACCACAACTGTATAAGGTTTCTAAAATTGTACGATTGCGCTCGCCTTCTTTTTTACTTAAGTCTACGGCACTAATAAGTATATCAATATCTTCTACACTTAAGGTGTCTGGTAGTTTTCTGCCAACTTTAGGAGATTCAATGGTTTCAAGTGGATTATCATTTCTGTAATCTTCAAAAATTAAATAATTAAAAAAACCTTTTAATCCAGATATAATTCTTGACTGCGTTCTTGGGTTAACCTGTTTAGAGGTATGATAGATAAATTCCGTTAATTCGGTATTACTTATGTTTTCTGGTTTACTAGATATTTTAAACTCCTCTAAATAGGCTATGAGTTTTTCTATGTCTAGTTTGTAGCTTTTTATGCTATTATCAGATAAGCCTCGCTCAATTTTTAAAAAGCTTAAATAATCCTGAAGTAATGAGGTCCATTTCATAGTTAATCTTGAAAAGTAATTAATACTTTACATTTATTAAATATATAAACATAAAAAAGGCTTTCCAATTGGAAAGCCTTTTTTTGTAAAGATTGAAATAGAAATATATAATTATACTACTTTTACGTTTACTGCGTTCATTCCTTTTCTTCCTTCTTGTAAATCGAATTCTACAACATCACCTTCACGAACTTCGTCGATTAATCCAGAGATGTGTACGAAATGGTCTTTGTCTGATCCTTCTTCAGTAATAAAACCGAATCCTTTTGAATCATTGAAAAATTTTACTGTACCTTGAGCCATTGTAATAAATATTAAATTTTTAATTGCAACAAAGATAGCTTTTAAAAGCAAACAAAATGCTTTTTTGAGATTTATTTCAAAAAAAAGAAAAATTATCTTAAAATTAACTTTTTAATAGTGTCCTTTCCTAAGGCTTCATTAAGCATAGTTATAATTTTAACTTTCCCATAACTTAGCTCTTCACGAAGTACACTAGAGCTTAATTGTACGTATAGAACGCTGTTTTTAAACTCAATAGCAGTCGTGTAATTACTTACACCACTTCCCATTTGTTCTGCCCAAACATCTTTTACATTAACCTTTTCTAAGCCTTTTTCTAATTTATTAGTGCTTACAAATTTGCTTAATGCTTCCGAAAAATTTAAAACCTCGTTATTTCTTTTTGCCATTAGTTTAATTCTAAAGGTTGATACCTTTTGTATAAGTAGATTTGATCTGCTTCGTTTTTAATTTTTAATTCGTCTTCCGTTAGCTTTAAAACCGTTTCTTTTCTGGTATTAAAATTAGACGTGTAGTTTAAAATAATACGATTGTCTTCAACTTTAACACTTAAAGCTTCCTCAACATTCGTCTTTAAAAACGTGCCATCAAAGGTAGGTTTTAATTTCTTTTTAAAACCTTTTAAACTATCATTTAACGTTATAAAATCTATAAACTCATTGTACTTATAGGTTTTGGTAACATTGTTAGAAGTGGCTTCTTTTATTTCCCAATAACCGTTTAAATACTGTAATTTTTCTTGGGTATTACTACCACAATTAAAAAGGAATAAACTAAAACATATTATTATAAAATTGAAGCCTTATCATGCTTAAACCGCCCTAT
>DAISIZ010000018.1:22805-23352 GCA_036821745.1 Aurantibacter sp.
TCTTATAACTATGGTGTACTTTTTTAATCGCATTTTCTGTACGTTCCGCGTGCGTATCGCTAATAAATAACTGACCAAAATCGTCATTATTAACTAAGCTTATAATTTGTGAGACACGTTGCTCGTCTAATTTATCAAAAATATCATCTAATAATAAAATTGGAGTGTCTTTACATTGCTGTTTAATAAATTCAAACTGCGCTAATTTCAACGCAATTAAAAAGGATTTTTGCTGACCTTGACTTCCAAACTTTTTAATCGGATGTCCTTCTATTTCAAATAACAAATCATCTTTATGAATTCCAGCACTGGTATATTGTACCGCGCGGTCTTTATTAATGGTGTTTTTAAATAAATCTATTAAAGCAGTTTCGTGTAAATCACTTTTGTAAGATAGGTTTACCGATTCTTTATTATTTGTAATAGCTTCGTGTTTGGCTTTAAAAATAGGAGCGAAAACTGCTAAAAAAGCCTTTCGTTTCTCAAAAATTAACGTTCCGAACTCCTTTAATTGCTCGTTGTAAATACTTAAAGTATCATTGTTAAA
>DAISIZ010000019.1:0-9113 GCA_036821745.1 Aurantibacter sp.
TGGTTTTTGATTTGTTGCCAGCCTATAATTCTAATTTTTTATTATTAAAAAATATTTATGGTTTTAAGGGGCAAAGTGATAGCGTTTTAAGTACGTTTAAAAAGCATTTAAAGATTAAACCTTCAAGTACTAAGAATTGGACGCGTTATGCAGAAGCTATCAGAAAATATACTAAGAATAACGATAGAGCTTTAAAGAAAATTGATTCTATGATTGCGTTTTATCCAAAAGATGAAACATTGTTAACTTATAGAAAAAAGCTTTCTGATATTTTATCGGGTAAAACAAAAGTGGTGTCTTCAAAACCTAAGTTTTCGGATGGCCAATTAAGTAAGCGTTCTGACTTATATGATTTAGGTAATAAATTATTTGATGAAGGTAAGTTTGCTGAAGCTAAAGATGAATTTTTAAATGTGTTATTTATTGATAAAACTAATATAGCTGCTAAATTTAAATTAGGTATGGTAGAATTGAAATTAAAAGATTATAAACAAGCTATTTTATATTTAAATGACGTTATAGAAAGTAATGCCATTAAAAGTGGACAGCCTGAATATAATCGTGGTTTTTGTTACTTTAAGTTAAAAGAATTCGAAAGCGCAAAGTTGGATTTTACTGAAAGTTATCATAGAGGTTTCGAGTTGGCAAAAAAAATGGATAAACAGCTATTAAATCTTTAATAGAATAGTTTTAGTATTAATAATTTGAAAGACTTAAGGCAATGTTTATCATTCGCTTTAAGTCTTTTTTATAATTTAAAAGAGAAAAAAGATGTTGTTGTTAGAAATAGAAAACCCATTGTTTGATAAGTGTTTCAATGGATTCTTGGTTATCTTATTTGTGTTTTTTCTTTTCAAACTAACACAGCGTTTGTATTACAGAATGTTTAATAAGTCACTGTATATTCATTTCTATCCTTTTAGAAAGAAAATGTCTGCTAATGATAAAGCATATTTAACAACTTCATTTAAGTTTTATAGGAATTTAACCCCAAAGCGAAAGCTGTATTTTGAACATCGTGTCATTACATTTATTGCGCATAAAGAATTTATTGGGAGAAAAGAACTAGAAGTTACTCATGAGATGCAATTGTTAATTGCTGCAACCGCAGTGATGTTAACCTTTGGAATGAAATCCTATCTGATACACATTCTAGAACGTATTATTATTTATCCTAAAGCTTTTTATTCTACAACTAATGATGCAGACCATAAAGGTGAATTTAACCCTAAATTGAATGCTATAGTGTTTTCTTGGGAGGACTTTTTAAAAGGTTATGAAATAGAAAATGATAATCTCAACCTAGGAATACATGAGTTTACACATGCTATTCATTTTAATAGCTTAAGTGAGAATCATTATAGTTCTAAAATTTTTAAAAAGAGCTTTATTAATTTGACCACTTTTTTGAGTCAGAATGAAGCTTTACGTAAAGAGCTAATTGCTTCTAAATATTTTAGAGATTATGCCTTTACAAATCAGTTTGAATTTTTGGCGGTAATTATAGAGAATTTTATTGAAACTCCTTTAGAATTCAAAAGCCATTTCCCGAGTTTGTATAAACAAGTGAAACAGCTTTTAAATTTTAACTTTTCTAAATACTAATTATTTATTAGCTAATTGCTTTAATGTCGTAATTGTTTCAGGCTGGTTGTCGCTTTTAAAAACATGACTACCTGCTACAAATACATTGGCGCCAGCATCAACTAGTTTTTCTATGTTTTTGTTAGTAACACCACCATCAATTTCAATTAAAGTATCTAAACCTTGCTCATCAATCATTTTACGTAATTTCTTTACACGATTATAAGTGATATCTTCAAATTTTTGTCCTCCAAATCCTGGATTAATAGACATTAAAAGTACCATATAACATTCTGGTAAAATGTCTTCTAAAACAGACACTGGTGTTGTTAGATTTAAAACTATACCAGCTTTACAACCTGCATCTTTAATTTGTCTTAAAGTGCGGTGTAAGTGTACTGTACTTTCGTGGTGTACCGTAATAATATCAGCACCAACTTTAGCAAAGTCTTCAATATAACGTTCAGGTTTTTCAATCATTAAATGCACATCTAAAGGTTTAGTGGCATGCTTTTTAATGGCTTGAATAACTGGCACTCCATAAGAAATGTTTGGTACAAAATGACCATCCATTACATCAATATGAAACCAATCGGCATCACTATTGTTAACCATTTCTGTATCACGTTGTAAGTTGCCAAAGTCTGCTGCAAGCATAGATGGCGCAATTAAGTTTTTAGACATTTAAGTAGTGTTGTTTATGCAAAAATAACTAAAATTATTAGTTAAATTTTTTTAGTTATAAAATTTTCTATGACGGCAATAGTTTTATCTACACTTTCTAATTCAGCAGTTTTAAGCCAATTCAAGTAGTTTTCTAGACCTTTTATTTCTTGTCGGCTATCTATGGTTTCAAAACCTGTTTTATAGTCTTCAAAAATAGAAGATGAAATATTTGTATTTAGAAGTTGTAGTGTGTTAGTGTGCCTGAAATCATTTTTTATACGTTTAAATAATTTATTTACTAAGGTTTTATCACCTTCTAAAATTTGTAGAAAATTCCCGCCTTGATATATTAAAACACCTGTAATACTGTTTTTTAAGTTGTTGGCTTTTGTTGTTAGGAATAAATTTTCCAAATTAAATCCTTCGTGATTTTTGTTAGCACTACTAACATAGCAAATGGTTGATAACATGGATTGTTTTTAACTAAAGATACAAAAAAACCATACGGATTAGTGTATGGTTTTTTGCATTTTATTTTATGATTTAGTTTTAACCTAAATATGTTTTTAATATTTTACTTCTAGAGGTATGTTTTAAACGTCTAATCGCTTTTTCCTTAATTTGTCTTACACGTTCACGTGTTAAGTCAAACGTTTCGCCAATTTCTTCAAGTGTCATTGGGTGCTGGTTTCCTAAACCAAAGTATAAACGAATAACATCAGCTTCGCGAGGTGTTAATGTTTCTAAAGCACGTTCAATTTCAGTACGTAAAGACTCGTGTAATAATTCACGATCTGGATTTGGAGATTCACCCGAATTTAATACATCGTATAAGTTAGAATCTTCACCTTCAACTAAAGGTGCATCCATACTTACATGACGACCAGAATTTTTCATAGACTCCTTAACATCGTTAATAGTCATGTCTAATTCTTTTGCAATTTCTTCAGCACTTGGCGGACGTTCATGTGCTTGCTCTAAGTGAGCAAATGTTTTATTAATTTTATTAATAGAACCAATCTTGTTTAATGGTAAACGTACAATACGAGATTGTTCTGCTAAAGCTTGTAAGATAGATTGTCTAATCCACCATACCGCATAAGAGATAAATTTAAAACCACGTGTTTCATCAAAACGTTGTGCAGCTTTAATTAAACCTAAATTACCTTCATTAATTAAATCAGGTA
Organism: Aurantibacter sp.; assembly: GCA_036821745.1. Taxonomy (GTDB): domain Bacteria; phylum Bacteroidota; class Bacteroidia; order Flavobacteriales; family Flavobacteriaceae; genus Aurantibacter. The sequence continues at coordinate 3,438 of DAISIZ010000019.1, forward strand.
ATGTTAAACCTTGATTTTGGTATTGCTTGGCTACAGATACTACGAAACGTAAGTTTGCTTTCGTTAATTTCTCTAATGCAATTTGATCACCTGCTTTAATACGTTGAGCTAACTCTACTTCCTCGTCTGCTGTAATTAGATCTACTTTTCCAATTTCTTGTAAATATTTGTCTAGGGATGCAGTCTCACGGTTCGTTACCTGCTTGGTAATTTTAAGTTGTCTCATGTAAATGTGTGCGCTTAAATTAATACGTCTTCACATTCTTATACGTAAGGAATTACAAAATGTTACAAAAAACTTAAAATAAAATAAAAAAAGCTCTAACTGTAATAGTTAGAGCTTTGTAAAATGTATGTAATTAAAGCTTAGTTAATCTTCGCTTTTAATTTGTTAGCAGCATTTTTTGCAGCATCTGTAGCTGTTTCTTTAGCATTGTTAGCAGCGTCTTTTGTCGCGTCAACAGCTTTGTTAGCAGCATCTTTAGTAGCGTCTACTGCATTACCAGCAGCGTCTTTAGCAGCATCAACAGTATTTCCTGCAGCATCTGTAGCGTTATTTACAGCGTCACCAGTTGCATCTACAGCATTATTTACTGCATCACCTGCAGCATCAGCTGCATTGTTTACAGCATCTCCAGTTGCTTCAACTGTGTTTTCTACAGCGTCACCAGCTTTTTCAGCACTTTCTTTTACTTCTTTACATGATGTTAATGATGTTAATGATGCAGACATAGCAATAAGTAATGCACCTGTTAAGATAACTTTTTTCATTTCGTTAGGTTTGATTTATTAAATAGAAGCTAAAGAAACAACATTTAACAAATTTTAACAAAAAATACAACGTTTATTTTACGATTAACTGAATAAATATTCGGTAATCGTCTTTGTTGCACCTGTTTGGTTTTCAATAAATTGTTTGCTTTTTAAGCCTGTTTTGGTACGTTTTAGGTCGTCCTTAATAAAGCTATTTAAAAGACTGTTTAATGTCGTGCTATTTGGAATTTCAAAAGCACCACCATAATCTATTAATGCTTTTGCTTCTGGAAATTTTTCGTGATTAGCTCCAAAAAGTATAGGGACGCCAAAAGTTGCGGGTTCTAAAATGTTGTGAAGTCCTGTGTTTCCTGCAGCGCCACCAACATAAGCAATGTCAGCATAAGTATAAGCTTTGCTTAGTGAACCAATAGTGTTTAAAATAAATACGTTGGTTGTGTTTAAGTCAGTATCGGCCATTTCGGTAAATAGAGTAGTAGACTTGGTTATTTTGTTGGTAAGTGTTTTAATTTTATCGTCCTTAATTTCGTGAGGTGCAATTAAGAATTTTAAGTTATGGTTTGTACTGTTTATAAAGTCTATATATAATTTTTCATCAGCGTCCCATGAACTCCCAATAACAACTAGAAGTTTGCCAGCTTTAAAACGTTCTATGAAATCTAATGTATTATTAGTTTTTAATTGATTAGTTACACGGTCAAACCTAGTATCACCAGAAATGGCAACCTTAGTGTAAGATATGTTTTCTAGTAGTGTTTTAGAAATTTCATTTTGAGTAAAAATATAATCAAAAGACTTTAGCGCTTTTTTAAATATACCACCATAAGCTTTAAAGTAAATTTGATTTGGTCTAAACGCAGCAGAAATTAATATTTTTTTACAGTCAATAAGATTAAGCTCTTTAATGTAGTTTGGCCAAATATCATATTTTACAAAAACCGATAATTCTGGTTCTAATATGGTTACAAAGCGTTTTGCATTTGCTTTAGTGTCTAAAGGTAAATAAACGACTAAGTCCGCAATTGGACTGTTTTTCCTTATTTCAAAACCAGAAGGTGAAAAAAAACTTAATACAATTTGGTGTGATTTATAGTGCTCCCTAATAGCTTCAAAAACAGGTAAGCCTTGTTCGTATTCACCTAAAGATGCACAATGAAACCAAATCGTTTTTTTTTCACTAATGTGTTTTTCTAGAAGGTTAAATGTTTCTGCTCTTCCAATTGTGCCTTTATGTAGTTTTTCATTTAAAGAAGAAACTAATGGTAGACACCAATTAATAAAGCTTAAAACTAAATTATAAATAAATTGCACGTGGTAATTTTTAAGCTAAAATACAGTTCTTTGGACGTTTTTCATTGTTTTAAGATGCCGAATTTTGTAATATTGTAGCTATGAGAAAAATACAAATGGTAGACCTTAAAGGTCAATACGAAAAAATAAAAGAAACCGTAAGCGCTTCAATGCAGTCGGTTTTAGATACTACTTCATATATTAATGGGCCATTAGTTCATCAATTTCAAAAAAACTTAGAAAACTACTTAGGCGTAAAACACGTTATTCCTTGTGCTAACGGAACCGATGCTTTGCAAATTGCAATGATGGGATTAGGGTTAAAGCCAGGTGACGAAGTTATTACTGCCGATTTCACCTTTGCTGCAACTGTAGAGGTTATTGCATTATTAAACTTAACGCCAGTATTGGTAGACGTTAATCCAGAGGATTTTAATATTAATATCGATGCGATTAAAAAAGCCATAACACCAAAAACAAAAGCGATAGTGCCAGTGCATTTATTTGGTCAATGTGCCAATATGGAAGCCATTATGGACATTGCAAGAGAGCACAATCTTTTTGTTATAGAAGATAATGCGCAAGGTATTGGTGCAAATTATACCTATAAAGATGGTACAAAAGCTAAATCGGGAACCATTGGTCATGTGGCATCAACGTCATTTTTTCCATCTAAAAACCTAGGTGCTTACGGCGATGGAGGTGCTATTTTTACTAATGACGACGATCTTGCACATACCATTCGTGGTATTGTAAATCACGGAATGTACGAGCGTTATCATCATGATGTTGTTGGTGTAAACTCTCGTTTAGATTCGTTGCAAGCCGCCGTTTTAGATGCTAAATTACCACATTTAGATGCTTATAATGCGGCACGTCGTAACGCTGCAAAAAAATACAACGAAGCTTTTAAAAACGAAGCCAATATTACGACGCCTAAAACCGTAAATGGTTGTGATGGTATTTGTAGTACTTGCGATTGTCACGTGTTTCACCAATACACATTAAAAGTTAGTAATGTAGATCGAGACGCTTTAGCAAAACACCTAAATAGCAACGGAATTCCATGTGGTGTATACTATCCAATTCCTTTACATTTACAAAAAGCGTACAAGGAGGAGCGTTATAATGAGACCGATTTTCCAGTCACTAACCAATTGGTGAAAGAGGTGATTTCTTTACCAATGCATACCGAATTAGACGATGAGCAAATCAACTTTATCACCACAACGACAAAAGATTTTATCAATAAATAAAATATGGGAGTTACCTAAAACCTGAGAAAAACAGGTTTTAGGTCAGGCTTTCCATTATCTCTATTTTTATGCTGAATTCATTTTAGTATATTCCACTTTCAACCAAAGATTAAGTACTACCAAAAACCGTCATTGCTAATAAAAAAAGGATGCCATTTCAATCCTTAACGCAAATACACAAAACACAATGAAAGTACTCGTTACAGGAGGATTAGGTTTTATAGGCTCACATACCGTAGTTGAGCTACAACAACAAGGTTTTGATGTGGTTATTATAGATAATTTATCAAATACTAGATTAGAAGTTTTAGATGGTGTTACAGCGATTACTGGTATAAAGCCAGAATTTCATAATATTGACTTAACAGATAAAACTGCAGTAAATACTTTTTTTGAAAGTCATCAAGATATTAGTGGCGTCATACATTTCGCAGCTTATAAAGCTGTAGGCGAAAGTGTGAAAAATCCATTAATGTACTATGAAAACAATTTGTTTTCATTAATAAATATTTTACAAAATTGTATCACATACAATTTGTCAAACTTTATATTTAGTTCATCTTGTACGGTTTATGGTGAGTCTAAAACACAACCTATTACAGAAAATGCACCAGTTTTAAAAGCCGAATCTCCTTACGGAAATACCAAACAAATTGGTGAAGAAATTATTGAAGATACAACGAAATCAGAACAAGATTTTAAAGCTATATCTTTACGTTACTTTAATCCAATTGGCGGGCATAAAAGCGCAAAAATAGGTGAGTTGCCACTTGGTGTGCCACAAAATTTAGTACCTTATATTACGCAAACAGCCGCAGGAATACGTGAACAATTACAAGTTTTTGGTAATAATTATCCAACACCAGATGGTACTTGTATTCGTGACTATATTCACGTGGTAGATTTAGCACAAGCTCACGTAAAAGCTTTACAAGTTTTAATTGATAATAAACTAAACGGAAATTACGATTACGTTAATTTAGGAACAGGAAAAGGAAGTTCTGTTTTAGATGTTGTGAATACATTTCAAGAGGTTACTGGACAAAAACTAAATTATAAAATGTCTCCAAGACGTGATGGTGATGTCATTTCTGCCTTTGCCGATACTCAAAAAGCTAAAACTATTTTAAATTGGGAAACTAAGCTAACTTTGGCCGATGCTTTAAAGGCTTCTTGGGATTGGCAAAATACCTTATAAGATTTCTAAAAATGATATTATACAAATAATGCGAAAGGTAAACTTTCGCATTATTTATATGTTATGTAAATCTAAGAAGTCGTTTCTGGTTTCTTCTTATAAATAAAGTTGCCCACTAATAAGCAACCTAAACCTACCATTACCGAAACATCGGCAATATTGTAAATTCCTGTTTTTATTGGACCACCAAAGTCGTTGTGCATAAAGTCAGTTACTGAGCCATAAACAATACGGTCAAAAACATTGGCAACGCCACCACCAATTATACAGCAGTAACCAAATAAAGACATTTTATCTAAGCTCTTATCTTTCGTAATCATATAAAGTACATAGCCTAAAACAAGAATTGGTAAACCCCAAAGTAAAATTATTTTTAAAATAGGATTTAAATCACTTCCTAAGCCTAAAAAGGCACCCGTATTCTCAACGTTGTTTAAAGAAAAATAACTTCCAATAAGTCTAATTTCTTCATAAGGTGTTAAGGTTGCGCGTACAATAACTTTACTAATTTGGTCTATAGCAATGTTAAAAACGATTAAAAAAGTAATGTATAAGTTACGTTTAGACATATTAAGCTTCTGTTGTAAAAGTTGCCGATGCTGTTTCAGAAGCACGGTTTATTTTCTTTACTAATCCTTGTAATACTTTTCCTGGTCCAACTTCTGTAAATAAACTAGCACCATCTTCAATCATTTGTTGTACCGATTGCGTCCAACGTACTGGAGCTGTTAATTGCGAAATTAAATTGGCTTTAATTTCATTCTCGTCAGTAATGGCACTTGCAGTTACGTTTTGGTAAATAGGGCAGTTAGGCTTGCTAAATGTTGTATTCTCTATAGCTGCAGCTAATTCTTCTCTTGCTGGTTCCATCATTGGTGAATGAAAAGCTCCCCCAACTGGTAATACTAAAGCACGTCTTGCACCTTCTTCTTTTAAAGTTTCACAAGCTTTGTTAATAGCTTCAACTTCTCCAGAAATTACTAATTGTCCAGGACAGTTGTAATTTGCAGCAACAACAACACCATCGGTTGTAGCACATACTTTTTCTACAATATCATCTTCTAAGCCTAAAACAGCAGCCATAGTACTTGGTGTTGCTTCACAAGCTTTTTGCATTGCTAAAGCACGTTGTGATACTAATTTTAAACCATCTTCAAA
>DAISIZ010000019.1:9213-21783 GCA_036821745.1 Aurantibacter sp.
TCTGGTGAGTTTTCGTATAAGTCTAAACCCATTCCTGAGAATTGAGCGCCTTGACCTGGAAATATATATGCTTTCATTGTATTTTAATTTTTGAAATGCTAAAATAAGCATATTATAGAAATTAGGACAATTAATGAATATTTGTTGCTTTAATTTTTGTGTTGTTGTTTCACAGAGATTCGTAGAATTTTTACAAAGTTACGCTGAGATGTTTTTTGTTAAGTAAGATTCAAAAGGATTCAAAAGGATTCAAAAGGATTTAAAAGAGTTATTTGGAGTATTTTTAATTAGGAATTAAGATTTGTTATACTGCGTTCCGACGTAGTATCTATTATGAAGATAACTAGGTGTTCATAATGGAAATGGATTCTGTTATATTACAGAATAAAAAAAGAAGATTGTTTGCTTATTCGCGTTTTACTAATGAAACGAATGGTTTTAAATAGCCCAGATTGCAGTGTTGTTTGAAATCCTTTTTTGTTTATGAAGTAATAAACTTATTAATTAATGAAAAAGTTAATCATCTAGTATAGATGCTGAAAAATGAATGTAGCACACGAAAAAGATTGAGCATAGAAAGCTGGAAATAGCTCCTAAAAATTACAAGCTGCTTCTGCGCAACGTTCGCCATCCATTGCGGCACTAATAATACCACCAGCATATCCGCCACCTTCGCCACAAGGAAATAAATTGCTAATTTCTGGATGTTGTAATTGTTCGTTTCTTGGAATATTTACCGGCGATGAAGTACGTGATTCTACGCCAATTATATTAGCTTCTTGAGTATAAAAACCATTCATCTTTTTACCAAAAGCTTCAAAGCCTTTTCGTAAGCGACTACCAATATGTTTGGGCATTAAGGAATGCATTGGCACCGATTTTAAACCTGGTTGATAAGAGGTGTCGTTAAGTGTGTTGGATAGATTTCCTTCCACAAAGTCGGTTAAACGTTGTGCTGGAGCTGTTTGGTTTTTTCCACCAGAAACGTAAGCGAATTTCTCAAAATCCTTTTGAAATTCTAATCCTTTTAAAGCACCAAATTGCTCGTATTTCTTAAGGTCTAAATCAGAATTTATTTCGACTACAATACCAGAATTGGCAAATTTGTTATTTCGTTTAGATGGAGACATGCCATTTACAACTACTTCGCCATTTGCTGTTGCGGCTGGAACAATAAATCCGCCGGGACACATACAAAATGAATAAACACCACGACTTTTTACTTGTTGCACTAAGCTGTATGATGCGGCAGGTAATAATTCGCTGCGCTCACTTGTACAATGGTATTGAATGTTATCTATAATTTGTTGTGGATGCTCCACACGAACGCCCATTGCAAAGGATTTTGCTTTTAAGGCGATTTTTTTCTTGTCTAACAATTCGTAAATGTCGCGAGCCGAATGACCGGTTGCTAAAATAACACGTTCGGTTTGTAATTCTTTTTTGTCCTTAAGTTGAAGTGCTACAATTTTTTGATTTTTAATGACAAAGTCAGTCACTCTGGTGTTAAAATGAACTTCGCCACCAAAATTTATAATGGTTTCGCGAATATTTTGAACCACTTTAGGTAATTTATTCGTTCCAATATGTGGATGTGCATCGACTAAAATTTGGTCGGTTGCACCGTGAAATACTAAATTTTCGAAAATCTTACGAACATCGCCACGTTTTAAACTACGGGTGTATAATTTACCATCACTATAAGTTCCTGCGCCACCTTCGCCAAAGCAATAGTTAGAATCTTCGTTTACAAAATGATCTTGATTTATGGCTTTTAAGTCACGACGACGATCTTTTACATTATTACCGCGTTCTAAAACAATAGGTTTGTAGCCTAACTCGATACAACGCAAAGCGGCATACATTCCTGCAGGACCAAAACCTATAATATGGACGGGTTTGGCTTTAGAAACATCTTTGTACTCAAAAACGTAGTCTGGATTTTCAGGTAAGGCTTCTTTTATAAAAACAGAGATTTTATAGTTAAGCATAATTTTAGCTTTACGTGCATCAATAGATTTACGTAATACTTTTATTCCTGTGATATCTTGTCGAGGAATGCTTAAAAATTCGGACGCTTTTTTTAAAAGAATATCGCTTATTTCTTCTTCTTTAAGCGACACACGCAATTGAATATCTCTAACCATATTGCGAAATTATGAAATTAATTAAGCATTATGGCTTTGATTGTTTTATATCTGCGTTTTGAGTTTATTTTGCTTTAAAGTGATAAACGAAAATTTATAATCATGTTGTACATCTTTTTTATGAAACTTATAAGTTTATTTGTGACGTATAAATTGTATTTCTACTCGTCTATTTTCTTTATCTAAATCACTTTTTAATTGTGTTTCTCCTAAACCTTCTACTGAGATTCGATTAGAGTTAATTTTATGATTTATTAGATGTTTTGCAACGGATTTTGCTCTGTTTAACGATAATTTTAAATTATTATTTTCTGTTCCATTTATATCTGTATGACCAATAATTTTAATTGATATATCTGGGTTGTTATTTAATTCCTTAATAATAGTACCTAATATTAAATAAGAATTATCTCCTTTTAGTCTAGCTGAATTGTCTTCGAAACTAATATTGAAATCTAAAGATATTTCATTTTTAAAAGTGTTAATAGTTTCATTTAAATTTGGGTTTTCCCCATTACTTCTCAAAGAATTGGCTTCTAGGAAAATAGCAGAATCAAAATTTTGATCACCAACATCACTTATACCTAATTTAAAATGATATTTTACATAAGGCTCTATTTTTGCTGTGGCTATTAATTTTTTTGTAAAGCCATCATACTGAAATGTATAAGCTAATTCTATGGTTTTTATATCGTCTTTTTGTTGTAGTAAATCTTTATTAAAAAGTGCGTTAGAAATGTAATACTCACTATTTTTTTGATGATTTATATGGTCTATAGTTATTGGTGTGTTTTTATCACCGTTTAAAACAGCAATATTTTCTGATGTATTATCTTGTGTGTTTGTAACTAAAAAAATAAAGACATCATTTACATTTTTATAAACGTATTCTGGGTATTCTTCGGATGCAAATACATAATTAAATTGAATTTGGTCAGTTTCCGAAACTAAATCGAATTCAAAAAGAGCCGTATCATAACAGCCTTTTTGATCTGCAATACGATTAATATCCTTATCGCTTATAAAATTAATTTGCGATGTTTTATTACTTTGTTTGTTTGGTCCTTTTGCATTTTCTGCAAGACCAGTAGACATAATTATACCAGCTTTCATAAACTTATTATATTTTAAGTTTAAATTAAAAGTTGCAAAAGCTTGTTTTTGAGGTGTAATAGTAGGGTTTGAAATACTAATATTTTTAGCTTCACCAAGAAGATTGTCTACTAATTCTTGAGCATTAGTTACTTTTTTTGTATCTAATTGAGCAAAGATGTATTGACTTAATAGTAATAATAAATATGTTGCTTTTCTCATTTTTGGTATGTTTAATATATGCTAAGATTTAGATGTTTTTCAGGTTTGTTATAATCAAAAATAGTTGCGTTATTTTCGCTGTAAAGTGATAAACGAAAATTCATAATCATGCAGTTCGTCTTTTTTGTGAAATTCGTTGTTAGTTTCATTCCATTGGCTCATATCAAACTCTGGAAAAAAAGTGTCTGCTTCAAAATTTGCATGGACTTTGGTTAACTCCATTCTCTCGGCAAATGGTATAGCTTGTTTGTAAATTTCGCCACCACCAATAATAAAAGGTTGGGTTTCTTCTTTTGGTATTTTAGTAAACGCTTCATCTAAAGTGTTAACAACTACAACACTTTCTGGAGCTTTATAGTCCGTTTGTCTGGTAATTACAATATGTAAACGGTTAGGTAATGGTTTAGGAAAACTCTCAAACGTTTTGCGTCCCATAATAATACAATGGCCAGAAGTTAGTGCTTTAAAACGTTTTAAGTCGTTACGCAAGTGCCAAATTAAATCGTTGTTCTTACCAATTTCATTGGCTTGTGCAGTAGCAACTATTATCGTAAGATTTGGGATTGTTTTCATAAGTTGTTTGTTGTAAATTTCCGATTTCGCAATGTGTATATCTTCTTTTTCTAAAGTAGATTTTAAATGTTCGATTCGTTTTTTTTGAGCTGAAACTAAAGTTTCTAATTGTTTGGCTTCCCAATCTTTGTCTAAAAATTTATTCAGAATAAAAACAGAGGCAAAGTGATAGGTTAATAGGATTAGCCACAATAAAACAATAATAACACTCCAATCTAAACCAGCTAATTGAAACGAGTCTCCAAATTTTAATAATAAATTAAACACTAATAAGAAGCAAGCCACAATAACAAATGTAATGCCGTGAGCATACAAACGTTTTTTTTGTCGAATACGTTTTTGCGCTTTTTGTATAAGCTGTAATTGCTCTTGGTCTATTTGCGGAGTTTGTTTCTTTTTGCCGAACATAGTAATACGAATTACACTGCAACTTTTCCTTTAATATGTGGATGCGGATCGTAACCTTCTAAAGTAAAATCTTCAAACGTAAAGTCTAAAATGTCTTTAATTTCTGGATTCATTACCATTTTTGGTAATGGTCTGCATTCACGAGATAATTGTAAATCTAATTGCTCTTTATGGTTGTTGTAAATATGAGCATCTCCAAACGTATGAATAAATTCACCAGCTTCATAACCACAAACTTGCGCCATCATCATTGTAAATAATGCATAGCTGGCAATGTTAAATGGCACGCCAAGAAAGATATCGGCACTACGTTGGTATAGTTGGCAACTTAATTTACCATCGGCAACATAAAATTGAAAGAACGCGTGACATGGCGGTAAAGCCGCTTTTCCGTTTGCTACATTTTCGTCAAAAGATACAGACGTATCTGGTAAAACCGAAGGATTCCATGCAGAAACCAACATACGACGACTGTTAGGATTGTTTTTTAAAGTATCAACCACTTCTTTAATTTGATCGACTTCATCACTGTTCCAGTTACGCCATTGGTGACCATAAACAGGACCTAAATCGCCGTTTTTGTCTGCCCATTCGTTCCAGATTTTAACGCCATTTTTTGTTAAGTAATCAATATTAGTATCTCCTTTTAAAAACCATAATAACTCATAGATAATTGACTTTAAATGCAGTTTTTTAGTCGTTACCATTGGAAAACCTTCACTTAAATCAAATCTCATTTGGTATCCAAAAACACTTTTAGTTCCTGTACCTGTGCGATCGCCTTTATCATTTCCATGTTCTAAAACATGTTTTACTAAGTCGTGATATTGTTTCATAGTTTTTATTCCTGCGTAGGCAGGAATCTCGTTAAATTAAACCAAATATTGAATTGAACTAAATTGTAATTTAGCTGTGCTAAAATAATAGAAACTTAGCACTTAAGAACATTATGGCCTTAGAAATAATAGAATTTATGTTGTGCGAAGTAATGCTTTCAATTAAAACAATTGATGAAATCTAAGTTTATTGTCTACTTGTTATTTACATCTAAACAGTAACATTTTCTGCTGTAAGATTCCTGCCTTCGCAGTAATTTAGCCAATAATCATACCTGCAATAGTAGCAGATATTAATGAAGCAATTGTACCACCAATTAGTGCTTTCATTCCAAACTTAGATAAGTTTTTACGTTGTCCTGGGGCTAAAGATCCAATACCTCCAATTTGAATTCCAATAGAAGCAAAGTTGGCAAATCCACATAACATATAAGTTGCCATAATAACCGACTTCTCATAGGTTAAATGTGTTGCGTTAGCTACATTTTTAAGTTCGGCTAATTGTATATAACCAATAAATTCACTAGCTGCTAATTTAATTCCTAATAATTGGCCCATTAAAGCCATATCCTCTTTAGCAACACCAATTAACCACATTAATGGCGAAAAAGCATAACCTAAAATTGCTTCAAGCGATAATTGCTCGTAAGCTGTGTTAGCAGCCATCCAAGCGTTTAATGTTGTAACGTCTCCAACCCAACCTAACATTCCATTAATCATAGCAATAAAAGCAACGAAAACTAGTAGCATAGCACCAACGTTTACTGCTAAACGTAAACCTTCGGTTGTTCCGTTGGCAATTGCATCTAAAATGTTACTACCAATTCGGTCTTTAGACACTTCAACTTCAGTTTCAATTTTTTCAGTCTGAGGGAATAGTATTTTTGAAATAACAATAGCACCTGGCGCAGCCATTACAGAAGCAGCTAATAAATGCTTTGCATAAAATAGCTTAAGTGCTTCATCTTCGCCACCTAAAAAACCAATATATGCTGCTAAAACAGCACCGGCAACGGTTGCCATTCCACCAATCATAACTAATAGTATTTCGGATTTGGTCATTTTTTCCAAGTAAGCCTTAATTAGTAAAGGCGCTTCGGTTTGACCTAAAAAGATATTTCCAGCAACACTTAAACTTTCGGCTCCAGATATTTTTAAAACTTTGGTTAATAGTAAAGCCATCACTTTTACCAATTTCTGTATTAAACCTAAGTAAAATAAAACCGATGTTAATGCCGAAAAGAATAGGATAGTAGGCAACACTTGAAATGCGAATATGAAACCAAAAGTATCCATGTCGACAACTAAACCTTCGAATAAAAATTTACTTCCAGCTCTTGTAAAGTCTAATACGTTAATAAATAATCCTCCAATTTTTTCAAATATGGTTTTAATAAATCCAACTTTAAGAACACCAATGGCTATTAGTAATTGAAATGCTAATCCTAAACCAACGGTTCTCCAATTTACAGCACGGCGGTTGCTACTAAATAAAAAGGCTATAAATATTAAAGAAGCCATTCCTAAAGCACCACGCCATAAACTTGTGACTGTGAAACCTGTACTTGGTGTAATTGTTTTTTCTGCTATTACAGGAGCAACAGTTTCTTCAAGTTTAACCGTTGTAAAATGGTAAAGTTTGTTATTGTTTTTTAGAGTTAAAACACTGTCGTTTAAGGTCTGAATGTTGTAGCGTACCGTAGAATCTTTTGGTTGCGAAAAGTAAGCGACTAAAAGTTTGTTTTGAGTTAAATAATCTCCTGAAGCAAAAAGTGAATCGTTATAATTTAAGCTAATGGTATTATCTTTTAATTCAATTTGTGAGATAGATTGTTCATAACTGGACTCCCATTTTTGTTCTAATTGTTGTGCTTCAGTAGTTTGTACTGATAAGAAAAAAACAGAAAGTATAAGAACAATGTATTTCATATGTATTTAGTTTTATTAACGCTTTGAGATTTCGTCTCTTAATCTTGCGGCAGTTTCATAATCTTCATTATTAACTGCGTTTTCAAGTAAAGTATTTAGTTCATCAATTGATTTGTGAACATAGGTGTTGTCTGGATTTTCGTTTATATCTTCTTCATCATTAATAATAGCATCAATTAAGATGTTATCATCTTCATCAAAAGAAAACTCATCGTCATCAGTTTGTGGTGTTTCACCTTTTAAGAAAATTCCGGCTTTGTCTAAAATGTTTTTGTAGGTAAAAATAGGCGCTTTGAAACGTAAAGCTAACGCTATAGCATCACTAGTTCTGGCATCTATAATTTCTTCAATATTATCGCGTTCGCAAATTAAGCTAGAGTAAAAAACGCCATCTACTAATTTGTGAATAATAACCTGTTTAACTACAATTTTAAATCGGTCGGAAAAAGTTTTGAATAAGTCGTGAGTTAGAGGTCTTGGTGGTCTAATTTCTTTCTCTAAAGCAATCGCAATACTTTGCGCTTCAAAAGCACCAATAACAATAGGTAGTTTTCTTTCGCCATTAACTTCATTTAAAATAAGTGCATAAGCACCATTTTGGGTTTGGCTGTAAGAAATGCCTTTTATGTTTAATCTAACTAGACTCATTAATTTGGTATAAAAAACAAAGAACTGTTTAAATTAGGACTTTACCAAACTGAAGTGTTTCAGAATCATAAAATGTCACTATTTAAACAGTTCTTGTTGAGAACTTAAAGTTATAAAATTATGCGTTAGCGGCTTTAAATGCTTTAAGTTTTTCTATTAGTTGTGGGATAACTTCAAAAGCATCACCAACAATTCCGTAATCTGCAGCCTTAAAGAAAGGTGCCTCTGGATCTGTGTTAACAACTACTTTTACTTTACTAGCGTTAATTCCTGCTAAATGCTGAATTGCTCCAGAAATACCAATAGCGATATATAAGTTAGAAGCTACAGGTTTTCCTGTTTGTCCTACGTGTTCTCCGTGAGGTCTCCATCCTAAATCACTAACAGGTTTAGAACATGCTGTTGCTGCACCTAAAACATCTGCTAATTCTTCAATCATTCCCCAGTTTTCTGGTCCTTTTAATCCACGTCCAGCAGAAACAACAATCTCAGCATCTGCAATAGATACTTTGTCGCTTGCTTTGTCTACAGACTGAACTGTTACACCACTTTCTGGTAATGAAGGTGAAAAGTCTTCGGCAGTTGCGCTTGCACTTGCTTCTTTTAAACCAAATGAGTTGTTGGATAAACCAATAACTTTAACATCGGTATTAATTACAGTATTATTGAAGGCTTTGTTTGTAAAAGCTGTTCTTTTTACTGTAAAAGGTGCTGTATTACTTGGTGCTTCAACCACGTTAGATGCATAACCTGCTTCTAAGTTTACGGCTAAAAGAGGTGCTAAATACTTACTGTCTGCAGTTTGGCTTAAAACCACCACTTTAGCATCTTCTTTTTGAGCAGCTTGTTGAATTGCTGCTGCATATGTTTTGGCATTAAAAGCATCTAAATCTGAGTTAGAAACTTGTAATACTTTATCTACACCATAATTTCCTAATTCAGAAACATCGCTAGCATTAACTGCAATGGCAGTTACCGAAGTTCCTAATTGCTCTGCTACAGCTTTGGCGTAAGATGCTGCTTCAAAAGCTGTTTTTTTAAATTTTCCGTTTTCTGATTCTGTATATACTAAAACTGACATAATTGTTCAAATTTTAAAAATTCAACCACTAAATTCCAAGCCTAAGGTTTTGGGATTTGGGTTTTGAGAATTGTGATTTATATTACTTTAGCTTCGTTGTGAAGTAAGTTTACTAATTCATCTATATTTCCTGCATCGACTAACTTAACAGAACCTTTTGGTGCTGGTTTTTCGAAGGTTACAGAATTTGTTTCTTGAGTTGTTGCCGTTGGTTCAAACACAGTTAATGGCTTTTTACGAGCCATCATAATTCCTCTCATGTTAGGAATACGTAAGTCACTTTCTTCAACTAATCCTTTTTGGCCACCAATTACTAAAGGTAAACTTGTAGCCACTGTTTCTTTTCCACCATCAATTTCTCTAACCGCAGTTGCGTTAGTACCATCAATTTCTAAAGAAATACAGTTCGTTACATAATTAGCGTCAGTTAATCCTGCTAACATTCCAGGAACCATTCCTCCGTTATAATCAATTGATTCACGACCAGCAATGACTAAATCGTAAGCCCCATTTTTAACAACAGCGGCTAATTCTTTAGCAACTTGAAATCCGTCTTTTGCTTCCGTGTTTACACGAATAGCGTTATCTGCTCCAATAGCTAATGCTTTTCTTAGTGTTGGTTCAGTTTCTGCTCCACCAACGTTCACTACATCTACACTTGCACCTTGCTTTTCTTTAAGCCACATAGCACGTGTTAAACCAAATTCATCGTTAGGATTAATTACAAATTGTACCCCATTTGTATCAAATTTGGTATCGTTTTCTGTAAAATTAATTTTTGATGTCGTATCTGGTACGTGACTAATACACACTAAAATTTTCATATAAAATTTCTTTAAAAAATTGTCTAAAATATTCTCTGTAAAAATCCGTCAAAAAATGCTTGCTTCAAAGTAAAATGAGACTAATTTTCTAACGGGATACGAAATTACGAATTTTTTGTAAATTTTCCTATGCATGCATAATAAATTTTCGATTCAAGTTATGCTTGTAGTTTTTAGAATATACTTATTTTTGTTGACCAATAAATTTTAAGATGAAAACAATTCAATTTAGAGAAGCTATAGCAGAAGCCATGAGCGAGGAAATGCGCAGAGATGAAAGCATTTACTTAATGGGGGAAGAAGTAGCTGAATATAATGGTGCTTACAAAGCATCAAAAGGTATGTTAGACGAATTTGGAGCTAAACGTGTTATAGATACACCTATTGCAGAGCTTGGTTTTGCAGGTGTTGCTATTGGGTCTACTATGACTGGAAACCGTCCGATTGTAGAGTATATGACGTTTAACTTCTCTTTAGTTGGTATTGATCAAATTATAAATAACGCCGCGAAAATTAGACAAATGTCTGGTGGACAGTTTAAATGTCCTATCGTTTTTCGTGGTCCTACTGCTTCTGCTGGTCAGTTAGCAGCAACGCACTCTCAAGCTTTCGAGAATTGGTTTGCTAATACACCAGGTTTAAAAGTGGTTGTGCCATCTAATCCTTATGATGCAAAAGGGTTATTAAAGTCGGCTATACGTGATGATGATCCAGTAATTTTTATGGAAAGTGAGCAAATGTATGGAGATAGAGGTGAAGTACCAGAAGGTGAATACACAATTCCATTAGGTGTTGCTGAAATTAAGCGTGAAGGAACTGATGTAACTATTGTTTCTTTTGGTAAGATTATTAAAGAAGCTTACAAAGCTGCCGATGAGTTAGCTAAAGATGGTATTTCTTGTGAAATTATTGATTTAAGAACGGTTCGTCCTTTAGATAAGGAAGCAGTTTTAAAATCAGTTAAGAAAACAAACCGTCTAGTTGTTTTAGAAGAAGCTTGGCCATTTGGAAATGTTTCTACAGAATTAACTTACATTGTTCAAGCTGAAGCATTTGATTATTTAGATGCACCAATTGTAAAAATTAACACAGCAGATACACCTGCACCATATTCTCCAGTTTTACTAGCAGAATGGTTGCCGGATTACAATAGTGTGATTAAGGCTGTTAAAAAAGTAATGTATAAGAAATAATTTTTTTATTTTCGTTATTATATGAACTTCATTAGCATATGTTAATGAAGTTTTTTTTTGAAATGACCTATGAAGAAACTCCTAATTATATTTGTATTCCTGTTTAGTTTGGTAGCCATTGCTCAAACCAAAGTAAGCGGTTATGTTTATGACGAATTTGATTTGCCGGTACCTTATGCTAATATTGTGTTTAAAAATTCTAGCAAAGGTGTTATTACCAATGAGAATGGTAAGTTTTATATGGAAGACGATGAAACTTGGCCAACCTTAATTGTTTCTTTTGTAAGTTATGAAACCAAAGAGATTTCCTTAAAAAAAGGCGCAAACTATAATTTAAAAATTGTTTTAAAAGAAGAAATTGCAGCGTTAGACGAAGTGGTGATAGCAACAGGTAAGCAGTCTAAAAAAAATAATCCTGCCATAGATATCTTGCGTAAAATTTGGGCTAATAAACGTGTGAATGGTTTAAATAAATACAAACAATACCAATACGATAAATACGAAAAGGTAGAGTTTGATTTAAATACCATAGATAGTGCGACTATAAAAAGTAAGCTGTTTAGAGGTATGGAATTTGTCTTTGATCAAGTTGATACGTCTAAAGTAACCGGTAAAACTTATTTGCCAATGTTTATAAACGAAGCAGCAAGTGAAGTTTATGGCGATAACGTTTTAAAACAAAAACGTGAAGTTTTAAAAGGAAACAAAAATTCTGGTTTTAGTACCAATCAAACTATTATAGATTTTATAGATGACCTTTATAGTGAGTATGATGTATATGATAATTATTTAAAGTTTTTCGATAAAAGTTTTGTGAGTCCTTTATCCCGTACAGGTATTAATACTTATAATTATGTGTTGGCAGACAGTAGTTTTGTAGACGATAAATGGTGTTACAATATTATTTATTATCCACGACGAAAAAACGAGCTAACGTTTAAAGGTGATTTTTGGGTAGCAGACACAACATTCGCTATTAAAGAAATAAACTTACAAGCCAGTAAAAGTGCCAATATTAACTGGGTAAAAGAAATTTATATTGAACAAGAGTTCGATGTGTTAAATGACTCGGTGTTTTTAATTAAGCGCGATTATTTTATGAGTGATTTTGCCTTTAATAAAAAGGAAAAATCTAAAGGTATTTATGGAAAACGTACCACACTTTACGATAATTACAAGTTTGACATTGAAAAAGAAAAAGCTTTTTATGCTGAAAAAGTATATAGTTTTGATGAAGACTTATATAATCAACCAGATGAGTTTTGGCAAGACCGCCGTTTAGAGCAGTTAAGTAAAGATGAAAAAGGCGTTTACGTCATGTTAGATTCCTTGAAGAAAACTAAGAAATTTAAACGTTTGTACAATGTAGGTAGCATTTTAGCTTCTGGGTATGTAGAATTTGATGCGTTAAATTTAGATTTTGGACCTATATTTTCAACTTTCGGATTTAATGATGTTGAAGGTTTACGCCTGCGAGCTGGTGGACGAACTTATTTTGGTCAGAATGATTTATGGCGATTAGAAGGTTACACGGCTTATGGATTTAAGGATAATAAGTTTAAATATGGGATTTCGGGGAAATGGTTGTTAGATAAAAAGTCTCGATTAATTATTTCC
>DAISIZ010000019.1:21793-22676 GCA_036821745.1 Aurantibacter sp.
GAGGAAATAGGCGCGATGTAGAGCAAATAGGCGCTAGTTTAACCACAAGTACCGATGTTTTAGGTCGAAGTTTGGCATCATCATCTGTAGTTGGAACAGGAACAAATGATAAATTAACGAATATAAATTTATCCACTTTAGCGATTGAAGCTGAACCTTCACGAAACTTTATTACGCGTTTAAGTGGAACATACCGAACACTAGAGTCTGCTTCCAGAACTTTTAGTTTAGATTATTACACCGATGCTTCTCAAACTACTGTTAAAAGTGATTTAGAGCAATTTGAAACGACACTATCATTAAGCTACTTTCCAAAACGTGAAATGACTGGTTTTGGTGTAGAGCGCCGTACAAAAAATGATGATTTTGCTAGATTATTCGCACAAGTCACAAAAGGGGATAAAGGCTTTTTAGGAAGTGATTTTGATTATACAAAATTGCAGTTTTCTTATACACAACCTTGGGCTGTTGGTGGTTTTGGTCGTTTAACCACTACGGTAGAAGCTGGTAAAACGTTTGGAGAAGTACCGCTAGGATTACTTAGTGTTGTACCAGGTAATCAATCGTATTTTTCAATTTATAATACCTTTTCAAACTTAGACTTTTATGAGTTTGTGACGGATGAGTATGCAACATTACACGTAGAGCATAATTTTAATGGGCGTTTATTCTCTAGAATTCCATTTTTAAGAAAATTAAATTGGAGGGAAATTGTTGCTTTTCGTGGTGTAAAGGGTAATGTGTCTGATAAAAATAGAGCGATAAACGCTTCTGGCTTGGTTTATATTTCCCCTAACAAACAAGCTTATTATGAGTATAGTTTTGGGATTGCTAATATTTTTAAAGTTTTTAGAATCGATTTTAATTTTAGAGGTAATTATTT
>DAISIZ010000020.1:0-12872 GCA_036821745.1 Aurantibacter sp.
ACGACTACCCAAGCGACTTCTGATTTGACTTTTCAAGATTTTCAAACTGAAATTTTGAATGATTACAAAACGGCTTTAACGAGCAGAGAATGTAGTCTATTAGGTCGTCGTGAAGTACTTACCGGAAAAGCGAAGTTTGGTATTTTTGGTGATGGAAAAGAAATTCCTCAATTAGCCTTAGCAAAAGCCTTTAAAAATGGTGACTTCCGTTCTGGTTATTACCGTGACCAAACGTTTATGATGGCCATAGGTGCTTTAGATATTCAAAGCTTTTTTGCCGGACTTTATGGAAATACTAATTTAGAACAAGAACCAATGTCTGGTGGACGCCAAATGGGTGGACACTTTGCTACGCATAGTTTAGATGCTAATGGGAATTGGAGAGATTTAACGGCTCAGAAAAACTCAAGTGCCGATATTTCGCCTACTGCAGGGCAAATGCCACGTTTATTAGGTTTAGCTCAAGCCTCTAAAATTTACAGAAATGTAGATGGAATTAATACCACTAACTTTTCTAAAGAAGGAAACGAAGTTGCTTGGGGAACTATTGGAAACGCAAGTACTAGTGAAGGTTTATTTTTTGAAACCATAAACGCAGCTGGTGTTTTACAAGTACCAATGGTAATGAGTGTTTGGGATGATGAATATGGTATTTCGGTACACGCTAAACACCAAACAACAAAAGAAAACATCTCTGATATTTTAAGAGGTTTCCAACGTGATGAAAACGGAAACGGTTACGAAATTATTAATGTAAAAGGTTGGGATTATTCTGCTTTAGTTGAAGCGTATAACAAAGCCTCTAAAGTTGCACGCGAAGAACACGTACCAGTTTTAATTCACGTTAACGAATTAACACAACCGCAAGGACATTCTACTTCTGGTTCTCATGAGCGTTACAAAAACGAAGATCGTTTACAATGGGAACGTGAATTTGACTGTAATGTAAAATTTCGTGAGTTTGTTATCGCAAACGGTTTTGCTACCGAAGATGAATTAAATGCTATAGATAAAGACATTAAGAAACAAGTTCGTGATGGTAAAAAAGCAGCTTGGTCTAACTTTATTAACCCTATTTTAGATGATAAAGCTTCTGCATTAGATGTATTTAAAGCGGTTGCTAATACAAGCTCTAATAAAGTATTTATTGAAAAACTAGTCAACAATTTAGAAGGTTCAAAAGAGCCAAATCGTAAAGATATATTATCTACAGCACGTCAAATATTACGTTACGTTGCTAAAGAAACTTCTGCTGAAAAGCAAAACTTAGTGAACTGGATTAATTCATATTTTGAAGCGGTTCAACCTAAATATTCATCTGATTTACATAATGATAATCAAGATGATAATGTAACTTCTATTGCAGAAGTATTACCTGAATTTGACGACAATTCGGAAGATGTTGATGGTCGTGTGGTCATCCGTGAAAACTTTGATGCCATTTTTAATAAATATCCTGAAACTTTAGTTTTTGGTGAAGATGCTGGAGCTATTGGAGATGTAAATCAAGGTTTAGAAGGTTTACAAGAAAAATATGGCGAGTTACGTGTGGCAGATGCTGGTATTCGTGAAGCTACTATTTTAGGTCAAGGTATTGGAATGGCAATGCGTGGTTTACGTCCAATTGCTGAAATTCAATATTTAGATTACATCTTATATGCATTACAAATTATTAGTGACGATTTAGCAACCTTACGTTACCGTACAAAAGGGATGCAAAAAGCACCTTTAATTATCCGTACACGTGGACATAGACTAGAAGGTATTTGGCATTCTGGTTCTCAAATGGGTGGAATTATTAACTTAGTACGTGGTGTACACGTTTTAGTTCCTAGAAATATGACTAAAGCTGCTGGTTTTTACAACACGTTATTAAAAAGTGATGAGCCTGCAATTGTAGTAGAATGCTTAAACGGTTACCGTTTAAAAGAAAAAATGCCTAAAAACTCTGGAGAATACCAAACACCAATTGGTGTGGTAGAAACCATTAAAGAAGGAACAGACATTACGTTAGTATCTTACGGTTCTACTTTAAGAATTATTAGTGAAGCAGCAAAACAACTTCAAGAAGTTGGTATTAACGCTGAAATTATTGATGTTCAAAGTTTATTACCATTCGATATTAACCACGACATTGTAAAAAGTGTGGCTAAGACCAATCGTTTAATGGTGATAGATGAAGATGTTTCTGGTGGAGCTAGTGCCTTTATTTTAGATAAAATTGTAAACGAGCAAAACGCTTACAAACATTTAGACAGCCAACCATTAACGTTAACTGCAAAAGAACACAGACCAGCTTATGGTACAGATGGAGATTACTTCTCTAAACCAAGTATAGAAGATGTTTTCGAAGCAGTTTACAACGTATTCACTGAAGTAAATCCTAATGAGTTTCCAAGTTTGAGATAATTCATAATAACATTATATTTTACTAAGGCGCTTCATTTTTGAAGCGTCTTTTTTTTTTGCAATTGAATTAAACCTTTTCAAATTTTAATAGTCTTAGTAAATAACCAAAACTCTCACATATGAAATTCAAAAGCGCATTACTTATTATTCTACTTGCTTTTAGTTGTGCAAAAGACACTAACGATAACATAACAACAGCAACTCCAGTAAATTTCAATTTTAGTTCAATTTTAAATATTGATTTTAATAATCTATTAAATTACAACAATCAATATGTACCTGTATATGTTACTAAAGACAATACCAACGGTAATGTTATTACCAATGAAGTCGCTACTTTAGGTCGAGTATTATTTTATGACAAAAATTTATCGGCAGACAATAGCACTTCTTGCGCAAGTTGCCATAAACAAGGATTTGCATTTGGTGATAATGAAACTGCTAGTGTAGGTTCTAATGGAACAACAGGACGACATTCTATGCGTTTAGTTAATGTCCGTTTTAGTAATGAAGCCAAATTCTTTTGGGATGAACGCGCCAATAATTTAGAAACCCAAACTACAATGCCAATTAAGGACGAAACTGAAATGGGTTTTAGTGGTACTAATGGACAACCAGACTTTAATGATTTAATTACTAAATTAAATGAAACAACTTATTACCCAACCTTATTTGAATTTGCCTTTGGTACAACCGAAATTTCGGAAGCAAAAATGCAAATTGCAATGGCGCAGTTTATAAGAAGTATTCAATCTTTTGATAGTAAATATGACTTTGGGCGATTTAATGCCGTTAATGACGGACAACCTTTTGTCAATTTTAGTGCACAAGAAAATCAAGGAAAAAACTTATTTTTAAGACCGCCAACATTTAACAATCAAGGCGTACGTGTTAACGGTGGTGTTGGTTGTGCAGGTTGCCACCAAGCACCAGAATTTAGTATAGATCCTAATTCTTTAAATAATGGTGTCATTGGAACAATTACAGGAACTGGAACGGATTTAAATGTGACCAGATCACCAAGTTTAAGAGATATTGTAAAAGCTGATGGAACAGCAAATGGTGGTTTTATGCACACGGGTGCATCGGTTAATTTAGCGACTGTTTTAAATCATTATGATGAAATAAATACAGCAGGAAATACCAATTTAGATCCAAGATTGACACCAGGCGGAAATCCACAACAATTAAATCTTACCGATACTGAAAAGCAAGCCGTTATTGCATTTATGAGAACTTTGGCTGGAACCGACATTTATGTTAATGAAAAATGGAGCAATCCATTTATTGATTAATAAATCCGAATACTTTTCGATTATTTTATTTTAAATTAGTAGTGTTAAGAATTAAACTTAGCGCTACTAATTTTTTTTATATGAAAGCAGAATCTGTTGTTACCATTCGAAAAGAACTCAAACACAAATCACCTGAAGAATTACAACAGCTTTGTTTACGATTAGCGCGTTTTAAAGCCGAAAACAAAGAATTGCTTACCTACCTACTTTTCGAATCGGAAAGTGAAGAAACCTATATAGAAAGGGTTAAATCTCATATAGATGAACAGTTTTCAGAGATTGGTACAAACAACTTCTATTACATAAAAAAAAGTGTACGTAAAATATTACGTAATACTAAAAAATACATTCGTTATTCTAACGTTAAAGAAACTGATGTTGAGCTACTGCTCTACTTTTGTAAAAAACTAAAAGCATTTAAACCTTCCATCAAAGGAAATTCTACTTTAATGAATTTACATAATCGCACATTAGAAACCGTGACTAAAAAAGTACTTAAGTTACACGAAGACTTACAGTATGATTACAATAATGAGATTGAAGATTTACAAGAAGATTATCACTATTAGTTAGCCCATAATTTTAACCAACAATTCTTTTAGTAAATCGCCTTGTGGCGTAGCATTGGCGTTAACACCTTTACTTTTTAAATCGAACTCACGAATAAGCGCAATAATCTGACTCACTTGTCGCATAGGGTAATTTCTTGATGCAGAAATATAATCATTTACAAAAAACGGATTAACACGTAAAGCAGAAGCCACACTTCTTGGGTTTTTATCGTTCAATCCGTGAAGTTTTAAAACTTGAGAAAAGTAACTAAACAATAACGAAACCGTTACGACCATAGGATTATCCTTTGGGTTATTACCAAAGTAATTAATAATCTTAAATGCTTTCGTTTTGTCTTTTAAACCAACCGCTTTCTGTAGCTCAAAATTGTTATAATCTTTACTAATACCTATATTTTGCTCAATCGCTTCTGGTGTTATTTCAGAACCTTGTGGTAATACGATTTGAAGTTTTTCTAATTCATTATTAATTTTACCTAAATCGGTTCCCAAAAACTCCACCAACATCATCGCAGCTTTTGGAGAAATAGTATATTTTTTAGTCGCTAAAACACGTCTTATCCAATCAGGTACTTGATTGTCGTATAACTTTTTGCTTTCAAAAATCTCACCGCATTTTTTAATCGCTTTGTAAGACGCTTTTCGTTTATCAAGCTTTTTATACTTGTAACAAATGACTAAAACTGTGGTTGGTTGCGGGTTTTTAGCGTATTCTGCCAACTGATCAATAGTTCTAGATAAATCTTGCGCTTCCTTAACAATAACCACTTGTCGTTCTGCCATCATAGGGAAACGTTTGGCTTGCCCAACAACATCATCTACCGTTACATCACGACCATACATTACCATTTGGTTAAAGCCTTTTTCTTCTTCAGACAAAATACTTTTCTCCATAAAATCCGAAATCTTATCAATATAATAGGCTTCTTCACCCATTAAAAAGTAAATAGGTTTAATTTGCTTATTCTTTATTTCGGTAACAATACGTTTTACGTCTTCCAAAGTGAACTGATAAAATTAATTTTAGGCTTTTTTTGGTTGTTTAATTTTGAAGTGTAACTTTGAAAAAAATCAAATACAAACACATGCAAGAGCTTAACTTTCCAAAGTTTTCGTTCCGTTTCAAAAATAGCGAAAATAAAGTTTCAATCTTTGATGTGATTCGTAAAAAATTTATAATTCTTCAACCCGAAGAATGGGTAAGACAACACTGTGTACATTACCTTATTGATTTTAAAAAATACCCAAAATCTTTAATTAATGTCGAAAAAGAACTCACAATTAATGGTTTAAAAAAGCGTTATGATATTGTTATTTTTAAACCAAATGGCAGTATTTTTATGATTGTAGAATGTAAAGCGCCAAAAATTACCATAAACCAAAGTACATTTGACCAAATTGCACAATACAATATGGCTTTAAATGCCGATTATTTAATGGTAACCAACGGTTTAAATCATTATTATTGTAATATGGATTTTGATGCTGAAAAATATTCGTTTTTACAGGATATCCCTAATTACAAATCAAAGCAAATCAATTAAACAAAAAGACACAGTGGTCTTTAATATCTATTAATAACACAAAGCACATGTTTGCCATTTTAAGAAAAGAATTTAATGCCTTTTTTGCTTCGCCAATTGGCTATTTAGTGATTGGACTATTTCTATTATTAAACGGATTATTTTTATGGGTATTTAAAGGTCACTTTAATATTCTAGATAGCGGTTTTGCCGATTTAAGTCCGTTTTTCTTATTAGCTCCTTGGATTTTATTATTCCTTATTCCTGCTGTAACTATGCGCTCGTTTAGTGACGAGAAAAAACAAGGTACATTAGAGCTTTTATTAACAAAACCTATTAGTAAACTAAACATTGTTTTAGGAAAATTCTTTGGTGCATTAGCCTTAATTATCATTGCATTACTACCAACATTACTGTATGCTTATACGGTATCAGAATTAGGAAACCCTTTAGGCAATCTAGATAGCGGAAGTACCACAGGTTCTTACTTTGGGTTATTATTTTTAGTCACCGCTTATACTGCAATTGGTGTGTTTTGCTCTACCTTATCTAACAATCAAATTGTAGCTTTTTTAATTGCCGTTTTTACGTGCTTTTTATTTTATATTGGTTTTGAAGGCTTGTATGATATGAGTTCCTTTAAAATATTTAATCATTTAAGCATGTCGTCTCATTTTAAAAGTATGAGTCGTGGTGTTTTAGACACAAGAGATTTATGGTACTTTATAGCAGTCACTATATTTTTTATTGGTTTAACGGTTTTTAAACTCTTAAAAGAACAAGGAAAAGCTATCAATTTAAAACAATTGGTTGGTTTAATTGTGTTTATTATTGGAACCTCATTTATTAGTTTAAACGTCTATAATCGTTTTGATTTAACCCAAGACCAACGTTATACTTTAAATACATCGGCAATAGAAATTGTTGAAGCTGCGGAATCACCTATTGTAATTGATGTTTTTTTAGATGGTGAGAATTTCCCAACAGAATTTAAGCGTCTACAAGCAGAAACCAAACAAACTTTAGAAGAGTTCTCTGCCATTAATGACAATATTCAGTATAAATTTATTAACCCAACTGAAGACGAAAAGAACAGTGATAAAATTATAAAACAATTAATTCAACGCGGTTTAACACCAAGACAATTAAATTTCACCGAAAATGGCCAAAACACACAAGCCATTATTTTTCCATGGGCTTTAGCAAGTTATAATGGTACGACTGTAAAAATACCTTTAGTAAAAAATAAATTAGGGGTTTCACAACAGGAATTAGTAACCAATTCTATACAACATTTAGAATATGCTTTTGCTGATGGCTTTAGCAAATTATTATTTCCAAAACGTAAACAAATAGCCATACTAAAAGGAAACAATCAATTAGAAAACAAACACTTAGTAGACTTTGTAAAAGACTTACGAGACTATTATTTAATCGCACCATTTACCTTAGATAGCGTATCTAAAAATCCAACAAAAACTTTAAAGGAGCTACAAGCTTACGATTTAATTATATCAGCAAATCCTACTGAGGCATTTACAGAAAAAGAGAAATTGGTTTTAGATCAATACACTATGAATGGTGGAAAAAGTTTGTGGCTTATTGACAAAGTCGCCATAACTAAGAATAGTTTATACAATGAAAATGGTAAAAATATTGCTATTGGTAGAGACTTAAATTTAACTAATTTCTTCTTCAAATATGGCCTGCGTATAAATCCTGTTTTAGTCAGTGATTTATATTCGGCGCAAATAACATTAGCGGCTGGAAATGGAAGTCAGTCTCAGTTTCAGCAATATCCTTGGTTTTACTCACCATTATCTAACCCAACGATTAATCATCCTATTGTTAACAACATAAACTATGTAAAGTTCGATTTTGCCAACCAAATAGACACTTTAAAAAACAAGGTCAATAAAACCGTTTTATTACATTCTTCAATATTATCAAAAATAGAAGGCACACCAAAAGAGATTAGTTTAGAGCAAGCCACAAAGCAACCAAATCCAGAATCATACCAACGTAAAAATATTCCGTTAGCAGTGCTTTTAGAAGGTGAATTTACTTCAGTTTATAACAACCGTGTAAAGCCATTTAAATTGGACAACGAGAAAAATATAAGTGCAGACACTAAAATGATAGTTATTGCAGATGGTGATGTGATTAAAAATGATGTGACCAGAAAAGGACCGCAAGAATTAGGATTTGATCGCGCTACAGGACAAACCTATGGAAACAAAGAATTCTTATTAAATAGCGTTAATTATTTATTAGATGAAAACGGACTTATAAACATTCGTACTAAAGAAGTGGCGGTTGCTTTCTTAGATATTGAAAAAATTAAAGAAGAAAGAACGTACTGGCAAACCTTAAACATATTAGTCCCATTGATTTCACTAACACTATTTGGATTTTTATTTAACTTTATAAGACGTAAAAAATACAGTAATTAAATGTTAACAAATTAGTTATTTAGTTTAAACTGAAAATAATATCTTTGTTAGTAATATGCGCCGTTCTATTTAATTAGAATCGGCTAACCTTTATAGAAAGAAAACATATGAAATTTATAGTATCAAGCACATATTTACTAAAACAATTACAAGTTTTAGGTGGCGTTATAAATAGCTCTAACACCTTACCTATTCTAGATAATTTCTTATTTGAAATTGATGGAAATGGATTAACAGTTTCGGCAAGTGATTTAGAAACAACAATGTCTGCTAAGTTAGAGATAGAAAGTGATGATGAAGGTAGCGTTGCTATTCCTGCACGTTTACTTTTAGACACTTTAAAAACATTCCCTGAGCAACCTTTAACTTTTGTTATTGAAGAAAATAACACCGTTGAAATTAGCTCTAACCACGGTAAATATGCACTAGCTTACGCTGATGGTAATGAATTTCCAAAATCGGTTTCTTTAGAAGACCCAAGTGCTACAAAAATGGCAGGTCATATTTTATCGACAGCGATTAATAAAACTATTTTTGCTGCTGGTAATGACGATTTAAGACCTGTAATGAGTGGTGTCTTTTTTCAGTTTTCTACAGATGGTTTAACTTTTGTTGCTA
The DNA here is from genome assembly GCA_036821745.1 of Aurantibacter sp. Taxonomy (GTDB): domain Bacteria; phylum Bacteroidota; class Bacteroidia; order Flavobacteriales; family Flavobacteriaceae; genus Aurantibacter. The sequence continues at coordinate 8,871 of DAISIZ010000020.1, forward strand.
CCGATGCACATAAATTAGTTAAGTATTCTCGTGAAGATGTTACAGCATCTCAAACAGCAGAATTCATTATGCCTAAAAAGCCTTTAAACTTATTAAAGGGAATTTTAGCTGCTAGTGAAGAAGAAGTTACTATAGAATATAACGACTCTAACGCTAAATTTACGTTTGAAAACACCGTATTAATTTGTCGTTTAATTGATGGGAAATATCCTAATTACGAAGCGGTAATTCCTAAAGAGAACCCAAATAAATTAAGCATACAACGTTCACAGTTTTTAAGTTCAGTAAAGCGTGTTAGTATTTTCTCTAACAAAACAACGCACCAAATTCGTTTAAAAATTGCTGGTGCTGAACTTAATATTTCTGCTGAAGATGTAGATTACTCTAATAAAGCAGAAGAACGTTTAACATGTGATTACCAAGGTGATGATATGCAAATAGGTTTCAACTCTCGTTTTTTGACCGAAATGTTAAACAACCTAACGAGTGATGATGTTCAATTAGAAATGAGTATGCCTAACCGCGCAGGAATTTTAACACCTGTAGACGGTTTAGATGAAGGTGAACACGTTACCATGCTAGTAATGCCAGTTATGCTTAACAGCTAATTAAACTCACATAATAATATAAAAAATCCACTTTTAAAGTGGTTTTTTTTTGTACTAAACTTAAATTATGACGTCATAAAAAAAGGAAGCTAAACTTAGCTTCCTTTTTAAATATATAAGGTATTAACCTTTTATGACAACATAGTCACAGGGTTTTCAATATAACTTCTTAATGTTTGTAAAAACTGAGCTCCAATTGCACCATCAACAGTTCTGTGGTCACAAGCTAAACTTAATTTCATTGTGTTACCTACAACAATAGCACCATCTTTAACTACAGGTTTTTCTATAATTGCTCCTACTGATAAAATAGCAGAGTTAGGTTGATTGATGATTGAAGTAAAACTTTCAATACCAAACATTCCTAAATTAGAAACCGTAAACGTGCTACCTTGCATTTCTGCTGGTGTTATCTTTTTATCACGTGCTTTACGTGCTAAATCTTTTACAGAAGCTCCAATTTGTGTTAAACTTAAAGCATCGGTATTATTTACAACAGGAACTACCAAACCTTCGTCTACAGCTACTGCTACACCAACGTTAATATGACTGTGTATTTTAGTGACGTTAGCTTCCCAAGACGTATTTACTTTAGGATGCTTTCTTAAAGCCATAGCACACGCTTTTACTATCATGTCATTAAATGATATTTTAGTGTCTGGTTGTGCATTAATTAACTTTCTTGAAGCGATAGCATTATCCATATCTACTTCAATATTTAAGTAGAAATGTGGCGCTGTAAATTTAGAAGCCGATAATGCCTTAGCAATGGTTTTACGCATTTGCGAATTCTTAACTTCTTCCGTTTTTATCTCGTAAGTTCCAACTGCTGCAATTGCATTTGTAGTTGCTAACTTTGGCGCTGCTACTTGACTTGGTGTGTAATTTTCAATATCGCGCTTAACGATACGCCCATTTTCACCAGATCCAGAAACATTAGATAAGTTAATTCCTTTTTCTTGCGCTATTTTCTTAGCTAATGGCGAAGCAAAAATCCTTCCGCTATTCACTACTGTATTTGCAACTATTTTTTCTTCTGCTTTAACAGCAGGAGTCGTTTCAGGTTGATCTGCTATTGCATCAATTTTAACTTCTATAGTACTTGTTGTACCACCAATTTGAAAATTGTTTACTATAGCGGAAACATCAGTTCCTTTTGGTCCAAGTACAGCTAACAAACTATCTACTTTTGCAGATGCGCCTTCTTCTAGACCAATATGTAATAAAACACCAGAATTGAAAGATTCAAATTCCATTGTTGCTTTATCCGTTTCAATTTCGGCTAAAATATCGCCTTCTTCAACGTCTTCACCAACTTGTTTTAACCAAGTCGCCACAGTACCTTCTTCCATAGTGTCACTTAAACGTGGCATTGTAACCACAATAACACCTTCTGGCACAACAGCTGCTGGAGCGTTGTTTATAGCATTAGAATTATCTTCTTTTGCAGTTTCTACAAATGGTGCAGAAGTACTTCCTCCACTAATTAAAGCAGAAACATCTTCACCTTCATCTCCTATAATAGCTAAAAGCTCGTCAACTTTAGTTGTTTCACCTTCGGCAACGCCAATGTGTAATAACACACCTTCGTTAAAAGATTCGAACTCCATTGTGGCTTTATCAGTTTCGATTTCAGCTAAAATATCGCCTTCTTCAACTTTATCACCAACATTTTTTAACCAAGTAGCGACGGTACCTTCTTCCATGGTATCGCTTAATCTTGGCATATTAATTACTACAGCCATAGCTTATATTTTATGATCTATAAATGGATAATCTTCTTGTTCGTAAACCGCGTCGTACATAACATTAAGTTCTGGGTATGGCGACTCTTCAGCGAATTTCTCACATTCAGACACTAATGCTTTCACACGTTTGTCAATAGTTTTTATTTCGTCTTCAGTTAAATACTTTTTCTCTAAAATTGTATTTTTAACTTGAGTAATTGGGTCTAATTTCTTGTACTCTTCTACTTCATCTTTTGTTCTATAGTGTTGCGCATCAGACATAGAGTGACCTCTATAACGGTAAGTTTTTACTTCTAAAAATGTTGGTCCTTCACCTCTTCTTGCTCTTGCAATAGCTTCATCAAAAGCTTCTGCCACTTTAATAGGGTTCATACCATCTACTGGTCCACAAGGCATTTCATAACCTTTACCTAACTTCCAAATATCTGTATGGTTTGCTGTTCTTTCTACACTTGTTCCCATAGCGTACCCGTTGTTTTCACAAACAAAAACTACTGGTAGTTTCCAAAGCATTGCTAAGTTAAAGGTTTCGTGTAATGAACCTTGTCTAGCAGCTCCATCACCAAAACAACAAATTGTTACCGCATCTTGGTTATGGTATTTATCACCAAAAGCAATACCTGCTCCTAATGGAATTTGTCCTCCAACAATACCATGACCACCATAAAAACGGTGTTCTTTTGAGAAAATATGCATAGAACCACCTAAACCTTTAGAAGTACCGGTTGCTTTACCATATAATTCTGCCATTACTCTTTTAGGATCTACGCCCATACCAATTGGTTGCACGTGATTTCTATAAGCCGTAATCATTTTATCTTTAGTCAAATCCATTGCATGTAAAGCACCTGCTAATACAGCTTCTTGACCATTATATAAGTGTAAAAAACCTCTTACTTTTTGTTGAATATAAACGGCAGCTAACTTGTCCTCGAACTTTCTCCAGAACAACATATCTTCATACCACTTAATGTATGTTTCTTTAGTTACTTTTTGCATTGGTAATTTTTTTTTGAACTACTTGCAAAAGTAACACTTTAAGTAGTAACGAAAAAACAAGATTTTAGCATTTTATTAAATAAATGCCATTGTGTTCTAAAATATTTTATAACGCTTTAATTTTTAAGACAATAAAACTAAAAACAGAATGGTTTTATAGAAAACTTTTATTAAAAGTAAGTGGTAACATATTAGCTAAAGATGATGATCTTAAAATTTGACCAAATTCACCTTTAAAAAACATATCAATGGGTTGATCTTGCTTATCTTCATATTCAAAAACGGCTTGTCTGCAAGCACCACAAGGCGGAATTGGCTTATCGGTTTTTTGATTTTGAGAACCCGCAATAATAGCCATTTTTAAGACTTTAGCATTAGGGAACTCCGCACCTGCATAATAAATTGCTGTACGCTCTGCACATAATCCAGATGGATAACTTGCGTTTTCTTGGTTATTTCCTTTAATAATTTCACCATTATCAAGTAGTAAAGCGCAACCCACTAAAAATTTAGAATAAGGTGCATAAGCTTTTTGCCTTGCTTCTTCTGCTTTTTCAAAAAGTAATTGTATCGTGTTGTCTAATTCATTTAAGTTATCAAAAACTTCAAATTGAGATTCTACTGTAATTTTTTTCATAGTTGTCATA
>DAISIZ010000020.1:12882-22257 GCA_036821745.1 Aurantibacter sp.
ATTTGTTATGACCACAATATAAATACGTAGGTTAGTATATATTGGAGACAAAAAAAGCTATTGAATTAACAACAGCTTTTTTATTATAATGCTAAATTATATTAGTATTCTGAATACGTATCGCCACCTAAATTAAAGGTTAGAGAAAAACGTAAGGTGTTTTCTAAAGGACTCTGCACTTTAGCTGATGAAAATAAGTAAGATAAATCTATACCTATAACATTGTATTTAAAACCTGCACCAACGGCAAAAAACTTTCTAGCACCTTTAGTTTCGTGCTCATTAAAATACCCTAAACGAAATGCAAAAGAATCTTTATACATATATTCTGCTCCAATTGCATAGGTAAATTCTTGTAATTCTTCTTTAAAACCTCCAGGCGCATCACCAAACGATTGAAAAACACCAGAAATAAATCCAACATTTGTAGGTTGCCCTTCAAGAATTACTGGTTGAGCTGAGCTTTCAATTAAAGAATCGGTATCAGAAGTTGGATCACTTACTGGAATTGTTCCGTTTTGCGGATCATAAATTCCATTTCCATTTCTATCATTAAACACATATTGTGTTCCCGTTACTGGTGGTGTTGGCACTAATAATTTAGACGCTTCTAAAGTTACACCTAATTTATTGTATTCATCAAATATAAAATCAAATCCACCACCTAAACGTAAGTTGGTTGGTTGAAAATTTTCTTGACCACCTTCATCATACTTAAATTTAGGCCCTAAATTTTGTATTGCAAATCCACCTCTCCAACGTCCGTTAAAACTATTATAAGCTTCTTCTTCACTTTGGTAAAAACCAGTAATATCTACAGCAAAAGAACTTGCTGCTTTAGCATCAACATTATCTGTCTGTAATTTTAAATCACTTCTTAAATAACGCATAGCAACTCCCATTGCAAATTGCTCGCTTAGTCTTAATGAATATGAAATATCGGCCGTAAATTCATTAGGCTTTTGAATTGTACCTACTGGATTTTGAACTTGAGCTTGCTGCTCTGTAATAAATTCAATTTCACCTAAACTAAAATATCTAAAACTAGCACCAAAGGCACTATTCTCATTAATTCTATTAAAATAACTTAAATATGCTAATCCTATATCGTTAACTAACTTACTTAGATAAGGTGTATAACTTAACGAAAATCCAGATTTAGCTGTTGAAAAAGCATACTTAGATGGATTCCAAGCTTGAGAAAAAGCATCGGTAGATGTAGCAACTCCCATATCTCCCATTCCTGCCGCTCTTGCATCTGGAGCAATTAAAGAAAATGGAATACCTGTAGTAATAACACGTGTATCTTGATCTGGGATTATTGTAGTTTGTGCTATGTTTTTGGTTGACCAAAGAACTAACACAAGCAGTAAGCATTTAATTTTCATAAGCATATTTTGATTTACAAATATAATTTTTTATTGTAGGATTACAAGTTTCTCTATTTTTTCCACCGTTTTATTTAATGAAGGTGAATTTACTTTTAATTTATATATATAAGTTCCTTTTCCAATTTTATCTCCAAAATCATCCTTTCCATCCCAAACAATATCTCTACTGGTTGAACTTGGCGACTTTAGACTATTACCCGTTGTTTGTCCGTTTATAGTCCTTACTAATTTACCTGAAATGGTAAAGATTTGTACTGAAACGTTTAAAGCTTCTGAACTATTGTGTGTAAACCAAAATTCGGTATAGTTAATAAAAGGATTAGGGTAATTTAATACTTTATCAATAACTAAATCGGTATTATCATCTACTACTAAAAACTGAATATCTACAGTAGAAGAATTATTATAAACGTCCCAAGCTTTTAAAGTCAATGTATGTGGTCCAGGTTCTAAATCTCTAAATTTAAAATCTAAATTACCTTTTTTGTAATTATCTACTTCAGTTAAATAATAATCGTTTAACACCACAGGATTAACTTCATCTCCATCTATAATAGCCGTAATATCATGACCAATACCACTAGCTGTATTTATACCATTTTCATCTTCAAAACTCGCTAACAACAAAGGTTCTCTATTGGTTAAACCTCCAGAAGCAAAACTTTTATCGTTTAAATGTAACGTTATTTTTGGTCCTGTATTATCTTCTGGTGCATTTAAATTTATACCTCCAATTTTTAACTCATCAATACTTGCGCCGGCTTGATCTAAAAGTGTATTTGTTTTATTTGCATAAAAACTAACTCTACCATTCCCTACTGGAATAGCAATATCTCTTGGCACAATAAATTCGAAACTAAATTTCCCATTCGTAACGGAGGCTCTACCACGATAAATTGTACGACCTAAATTTTGAAAATCTAATTTTATTAACGAACCACCTTCTCTTATTCCATCATTTGCTAAAGTTGATCTTTGTTCATTTTTATCGAATAAAACCGTTGTTAACACACCATTATAATCTGATAATAATTGCCCCTGCTCATTAGTAACTTCTCCTTCTATTTTAGCATACCCCAAAGCAGATAACGGTTCCGTTTGATTTGCTATTAAAACATCATTAACTTTAGTTAACTTAATATTTGATTTTGGAACTGCTAATTTTAAAGCTGGATCTCCAATAGAAAAAATTAACATTTTTTGCCGTGTAGAAGAAACTCTTGGGTCATTTTTTGTTAATCTAACGGCTTCTGCAACACTTGGATATTCATTGGGACCAAAATTATCGTTTGGATTGTATGAGAATAGATACTCAGCAAGTGTAATATTGAAACTTGTACCTACATCTACAAATATTTGTCTTGTAGTTGTTATTAATCCAATCGCTCCTCCTTGAGGATTCCAATAACTGTACTCACCAGCTGTTAAACGTAGTGGATTATCAAATTTTGTAAATTCGCAAGTTACTGTAACAAATAAGTAATACTTACAGACATTCCTTAATGCAACAACCTCTTGCGTTGTAAAAACACGCTCAGATGCAATCCCATCTTCTCCTCCGTGTCCAAAATAAATAACTGCTAAAGAACCTTTTTCAGACTCGTCTGCTATGATAGTTTTAACTTCTGGGTAGCGATCTCCTCCTGCGGTAGATTCTTGCACAAAAGAATCGGAATGTACTTTTTTGACGTTCAAAAATGGTTTTTCAGCAAGAATAGTGTTTGCAATATCATCGGTTGTATTTTGTAATATTTTTTCCCATTCTTCATCAACATCATCAGAAATCATTGTAATGTTGTTTCTCCAGCTTCCTAATGCTTCTTGAGCGTAATATTGCTCTACCTTCGTTACCATTTGCTGTGCTTTAAGAGGTGTATCGGCAACAATTCTACCAACAGCAATATCTAACCTATCACTATCTACCATATTACCTTCTCCAACATCCATCATTCCGAAAAAGTCATCGGATACAAAAGAATCCGTTAAATTAAAACTACTGTATGCATTCCACGTCGGAAAATTATAGGTGTTTGGAAAAATCCTTTCTTTATAATCGAATGAAGTATCTCCAAAAAGACATAAATATTTAACTCTATTATTTGGTGAACTCGCGTTATTATAAACATACTTTACAAAATTTCTTATGGCAGATATGTCTGGATTCCCTGTATTAAACTCATTATAAATAGATTCTATAGTTACAACTTTTACATTTAACCCATTAACATTTCTATTAATTTGTGCTAACCTATTAGCTTGTAACAAATGTGTTGCTGGAGTTAACATTAAATAATCTATATCTTGGAAATCTCCATTAGCATTATTAAAAATAGTTCCTTTTATGTTCTGGTTAAACACAATAGGGTTTGAAACTGTTTTTGGTCTAAAATAGTTTAAGTTAGAAACTGTTTGAAACTTGTGACCAGCACTTAATACCGATTTAAATGCTATATTATTTAGTCCTGGATTAGGGATTTTCTTTACGTTATGTAAATCTGAAACTTCCCAAATATCTTGTACTGCTGCTGCATTATCAAAATTTAAAGTCACTACAGCACTTGCTGGATTAGCGACATTAGGTTGAAACTGAAATTGAGTTCCTGCAAATGCTAAATTTCTTATAGCATCTAATCTAATGTAATCTATATAGGCTTCAGTTAATGGATTTCCAAAATTGTCGTGTTCAAGGTTAACCGTAATATTATCAGAAGTTGCTGTAATATCTCCGGCATATATCGCTTCATCTGCAAGAAAAGTTGTTACACCAGGGAACGTTAACGTTGCTTGCTGTACACCATTTACAGATACCGCCATACTACTTCCTGATCCAGAAGGCGATGCTGCAATTACTTTTACATTTACCGGTTCTGATTGCACAAGATTCTGAAAGTTAAAATCAAACTGTTTAGAACGTTCTATATCAAATTTATCACCAAACCAACGACGACCAACAAATGCTAAACTATATTCATCTAACTCATGAAACTTAGTATCTTTAAATGTAGTCAATATTTCATCTGATGGTTGAGAACTTTGAATAAAAGGTTGTATTCTTTTTCCGTTATTTCCTCCAACAGTTAGGTAATAAAAGGTTTCGTCATTATATATATTTAAAAAAGTGTTACTGACTTGATCATAACCTTTTGGGCCTTCAGCATAGAATAAAATAAAATCATTATCATTAAAAACACCATCTTCTTCTCCTACTACCTGAATTGCATTTTCTAATGGGTCTAAAGGCTGACTATCATCATTTAAATAGGGAATCATGTGGCCTCCGTTTCCATAAATTTTTATACTCCTAGGATTTAAACCAACTGTATTAATTCCCAACTGACTTAAAAATGCTTTGTCAATAATGTGAGCTCCTGTTTGGTCTACAGCAAATTTATACCAAATACCACTAGATAGTACTGAGTTAGACACAGCACGTCTTGACCTATTAGCAGAAGCATAAGACGACCTGCTTCCAGAATAACTAACCGATAAAGAAATTACTTTTTTGTATGAATTACCAACTTTAATGATTGGAGAAAACTGAATCATATTACCAATTTTCTCACGATCGATAACATTATTTAGTTTAACGTTTACAGCATTGGGAATTGACAACGTTTTTAAGTCTGCTAAATCATTTACAGAAACGTCTTGATATTGAATATTTGAAATAATTAAAGAATTGGGATTAATTAATACACCAGAATTCCATTCTTGAGTGTAAACTAAACCTTTATCTAAACCAAAATCAAATGTATTCTCATTTGTAAAGTAAGGTACTGTAAAAGAATTTGCTTCAGTATGAAACGTCTTAAGTCCTTTCCAATTTATGTTTATTGATTTGTTTTGAGCAATAGTCATTGTGCTAAAAACAAAAAGTAGTAATAAAATCTTTTTCATTGTAATTTATAACGGAATAACGAGTACCCTTATTATTAGAAGATGTTAAATTAACACAAATTTACAATAATAAAAAGAAAATCTTTGCGTTTACCTATAGATTGCAAGCTAAAAAAACAACATAAACATTTATATAGTCGTATAACAATGAGAAGTTTAAGATGTTAGCATTTTTTTAACTAAAAATTCAAAAAAACATTGCAATGCACGCATTAATTATTATATTGCAAATCCAAAATATTACTATTTATCTACTTAAATTTATGAATATGAAAAACGTATTAACTTCAAAATTGCTATTACTTGCTTTTACAATGTTAGCAATTTTAGGGTGTAAGAGAGGAAATGATCCTAATGTTTCTCAAGGTACAGGTTGGAAAATTAACGCCAAAGAAGGTGGTTTTCAGTACAATACTAAATTTCAAGAACAAGAAACTGCGCCTGGTTTAGTATTTGTTGAAGGTGGTACTTTTACAATGGGTAGAGTTCAAGATGATGTAATGCATGATTGGAACAATACTCCTAACCAACAACATGTTCAGTCTTTTTATATGGACGAAACTGAGGTGACCAACAAAATGTATCTAGAATACTTAGATTGGATTCAAGAAGTTTACCCACCAAGTGACGAGAACTTCAAAAACATTTATAACGGTGCTGTCCCAGATACTTTAGTTTGGAGAAACAGATTAGGGTATAATGCTGTGCAAACAAATAATTACCTTCGTCATCCTGCTTATGGTTTATATCCTGTAGTTGGTGTAAGTTGGATTCAAGCTACTGAATATGCTAACTGGAGAACTGATCGTGTAAATGAATTAAACTTACAAGATGCTGGTTACTTAGAAAAAAATACACAATACGGAGCAACTGCAGAATCTAACTTTAGTACAGATACATATATTGCAACTCCAACAAGTACATATGCTGGTAATGATAGTATTATTAGACCTTCAGGTAAAGGTGCTAGAAAACCACAAGTAACGGCTAAAGGAGATACTATTAATGTTTACGCAACTCGTGAAACTGGAATTATCTCTCCTAAATATAGATTACCTAGTGAAGCTGAATGGGAATATGCTGCTTTAGGTATGTCTGAAGTAAGAAGCTATAATACGCACAGAGGTCGTAAGAAATATCCATGGGATGGTGCTTACACACGTTCTGGAAAACGTAATGTAAGAGGTGATCAATTGGCTAACTTTAAGCAAGGAAAAGGAGATTACGGTGGAATTGCTGGATGGTCTGATGATGGTGCAGATATTACTGCTCAAGTAAGATCTTATGATGCAAATGATTACGGGTTATATGACATGGCTGGTAATGTTGCTGAATGGGTAGCCGATGTTTACAGACCTATAGTTGATGATGAATTCAATGACTTTAACTACTACAGAGGTAACGTGTATACTAAAAATGCATTAAACGAAGATGGTACTGTTAAAATTGTAACTTCTGATGATATTAAATATGATACATTACCAAACGGAAAAGTAATTGCTAGAGATTTACCTGGTGAAATTGCAACTGTTCCTGTTGATGATAATGAAACATATTTAAGAACAAACTTTGACAGAAGTGATAACCGTAACTTTAGAGATGGTGATACTCAATCTTCTCGTTATTTTGACGAAGGAGGATTTGATGATGAAAACACTGATGAGACAAAGAAAGAGACAGCTACAAGAAAAATGTACAACTCTCCAAAGCATAATATCGAAGTAGATTCTGCTGGTGTTATGACTAAATCATGGGATAAGAGTAATGTGAGAACGTCTCTTATAAATGATGAAGTTAGAGTTTATAAAGGTGGATCTTGGAAAGATAGAGAGTATTGGTTAGACCCAGCACAACGTCGTTATTTCCCTCAAAACATGGCAACTGATTACATTGGTTTCAGATGTGCAATGTCTAGAGTAGGTTCTAAATCACAAGGACAAAACAAAACAAAAAACTAATTTTAGTTATCTCATAATTAAAAGTCCTAATCATATTAATGGTTAGGACTTTTTTTATACCATAACCTATGAATATATCAGAACTTCATAAACTGTTTTTAGAACAAGAAGGATTAACTACAGACACCAGAAAAATCACTCAAAAAACGATATACTTTGCTTTAAAAGGCGATAATTTTAATGGTAATTTATTTGCTAATGAAGCTATAAAAAAAGGCGCTTCTTATGTTGTAGTAGATGAAAATATAACTTATGACTATAATGAGTCAAAATACATAAAAGTTAAAGACGTACTAGAAACATTACAAAATCTAGCAACGTACCATAGATCATTTCTAAACATTCCAATAATTGCTTTAACAGGCAGTAACGGTAAAACAACTACAAAAGAATTAATTGACTCCGTTTTAAGTACAACTTATAAGACAACTGCGACAATAGGAAACTTAAATAATCATATTGGCGTACCTCTTACCCTACTCTCTATGACTAAAGACACAGAGATTGGTATAGTAGAAATGGGTGCAAATCATAAAAAAGAAATTGAAGCACTTTGTAACATAGCCTTACCTGATTTTGGATATATCACAAACTTTGGAAAAGCACATTTAGAAGGTTTTGGCGGATTTGATGGTGTTATTGAAGGAAAAAGCGAAATTTATAATTACTTAATAAACAATAATAAACTCGCATTTTACAATACGGAAGATGACATTCAAGTTGATAAACTTAAATCTTATAATAATAAAATTGGATTTGGAACTAAGGATTCAGAAAACATAAACTACACGTTACTTAACACAACACCATTTATAGTGTTAAGCACAAATAACACACAGATAAACTCTAATTTAATAGGCGAATACAACTTTACTAATATTTGTGCTGCTTGCACTATAGGAACTTATTTTAAGATAGATAATGCAACTATAAAAAACGGAATAGAAAATTACGTTCCTAACAATAACCGATCTCAAATTTTAAAGAAAGGGAATCATAAAATTATATTAGATGCCTACAATGCAAACCCATCTAGTATGACGGCTGCATTAAATCATTTTGAAAGTATACCAAAAACAAATAAAATAGTGTTTTTAGGTGATATGTTTGAGTTAGGAAAAACAGCTCCAAAAGAACATCAAAACATCCTTAATAAAGCATTGACTCTAAACTTAAACAAAATTATATTGATTGGCGAACATTTTTACCACTGTAAAACTGAATCTGAGAACGTATTACAATACAAAAGCTTTAAAGACTTTAAGGGTCATTTTACAAATCTTAATACAAAAGATACATTAATACTCATAAAAGGCTCAAGAGGTATGGCTTTAGAACGCATTCTCGAAGAATTATAAATAAGTCTATTAAAACAAAAAGCGCTTTACAATTTTAAAAATTGTAAAGCGCTTTTTTATAGGTCAAATATTAATATTTGAAAATAGAGTAAACATCAATATCATTAATCTTATCCTTACCATTTAAGAACTCCAATTCTATTAAAAAATTTGCAGCTACGATATCGCCTTTTAAACGTTTAATTAAATTACAAGCAGCCTGAGCTGTTCCTCCAGTTGCCAATACATCGTCGTGAATTAAAACCTTCTCACCTTCTTTAATAGCGTCTTTATGTATTTCAAGAGCATCTTCACCATATTCTAAACTATAAGATTCACTTATAGTTTTATGAGGTAGCTTACCTGGCTTTCTAATTGGAACAAATCCTGCATTTAATTTTTGCGCCAGTAACATACCAAATAAAAAACCTCGGGACTCCATCCCAACCACTTTGTCTATATTTTTTCCTTTTAATTGTTCCACAAATTGATCTATAACACACTCAACTGCCTTGTTATCAAACAAAAGCGGAGTTATGTCTTTAAAAACTATTCCCGGCTTGGGAAAATCCTTTACATCTCTTATTAAATACTCGAAATCTTTCATAAAATAAAATTAAATAATTTATTCTAATTTCTTTGCTAATATCACAAAAAGAAATATATTTGCACACTCAAAATGGCCTCGTAGCATAACTGAATAGTGCACCACATTACGGCTGTGGAGGTTGAAGGTTTGAATCCTTCCGAGGTCACAGCAAAATTCCCTTAATCACTTTACAAAAAGTAGTT
>DAISIZ010000021.1:0-21023 GCA_036821745.1 Aurantibacter sp.
TTTTAACTTCGGCTTTTTTACGCGCGTTTATTTTTAAGTCTAAAGTGTTTTTTAATAAGCTAATAGCTTTGCCTGTGTTGTTATTATAAAAAGCTAAAAAGTGTGCGTAACTCTTTACAAAACTTACCGTTTGTGGTGTGTTTCCAAAACGATCCATTAACTCTTGGTAACTGTTCTCTATGGTTTTGTAATCCTTTTGCTCAGCTAATTGGGTTTTAATTTCTAAAACAATTTGGTTCGCATAAAGTGTAAGTTCCGTTTCGTCGGTTTGCTCTAAAACGTATTCGTAAATTTCTATGGCTTTTAAATACGCTTTTTCATTTTTAGCAATATTTGCTAAATCCATTAAACGTGTAACATCTTTATTTGGGTCACGTTTAAATAGTCCTTTTTCTTGTGCAAAGGCTTTGTTATACTCTTTCTGTTGGATATATAGCCAACTCAACATATCCGTCCAATATAAATCTGGCTGACTTTGTATACGTTTTAGTAATAGTTTCCTTAGTAAGCTGTTGTTTTCGTCGTCGCCATTATCGCTAATAAAATCGCCAATATTGCGTTTTAAACGCTCACGATACGGTTTTTGTTTTATGCCGAAATCTAAATAACTTGAAAACATTTTTTCAATGTTTCCTTGCGCGCCGTAAATACCAGCTAATTGTAAATTATAATTCGCATCTGGATTAATTTCCATAGCGATTTTATAAGTTGCTATCGCTTTATCAAATAAACCATAAGCTTCTAATCGGCTTCCTGCTGTTCCGGTATAATTTGGTTTTTCTTCTAAATTTTTAAGAAGATCCTTAAAGGTTAAGTTAGCATTTATAGTATCTTTTTTTAATAAGTAGTTCTGCGTTAAATCGACTAAAACAGGAATGTAAGTTGACTTTTTTAAGCGTTGCTTAAAAAGTGCTTCTGCTTCGTCGTATTTTTCTAATTCTTGGTAGCATTTGGCTAATTGCGAAATGTAGTAAGAATTTGTTGGACGTTTATCGTATAGTTTTTTATAAACCACGACTGCTTTTTCGTATTCGCCACCTTTAATATATTCTTTTCCTAAAGCATCGCGTACTTGTGCTTGAGATAAGCTAACTGTAAAGAAAAAAAGGAGGAATAACCAACGCATAAAATATCTGTTTGTGTAAATATACTAAAGATTAGTGCAAAAAAATGCCTGTATAATTTCAGGCGTTTTTTTGTTTAAATTTATGTGATTTGTCATTCTGAACTTGATTCAGAATCTATTCTTAATTAATCATATCAAAACCAGTATAAGGAATCAATGCTTTTGGCACTTTAATACCTTCAGGTGTTTGGTAGTTTTCTAAAATACTTGCTAAAATACGTGGTAAAGCTAAAGAACTTCCGTTTAAGGTATGCGCTAATTCGTTTTTACCATCGGCATTTTTAAAACGTAATTTTAAACGGTTGGCTTGGAAAGTTTCAAAGTTAGAAATACTACTTACTTCTAACCATTTTTCTTGCGCCGTACTGTACACTTCAAAGTCAAATGTTAATGCACTTGCAAACGTTACATCGCCACCACATAATCTTAAAATACGGTAAGGCAATTCTAAATCCTTTAAAATATTCTCAACGTGTTTCACCATAGTATCTAAAGCGTTATAAGAATTATCAGGATGCTCTACACGAATAATTTCTACTTTATCAAACTGGTGTAAACGGTTTAACCCACGAACGTGCGCACCGTAACTTCCAGCTTCACGTCTAAAACAAGGCGTGTAACCCGTTATACTAATTGGTAAATCGGCTTCACTAACTAAGGTGTCTCTAAATATATTTGTTCCGGGAACTTCCGCAGTTGGAATTAAGTATAAATCGTCTTCCGTAACGTGGTACATTTGCCCTTCTTTGTCGGGTAATTGACCAGTTCCAACACCAGAAGCCGAATTTATTAAATGCGGTAATTGGTATTCTTTGTAGCCAGCCTCGACATTTTTGTCTAAAAAGTAAGCAATTAAAGCACGTTGTAAACGCGCGCCTTTGTCAATATACACCGGAAAACCAGCACCCGTAATTTTATTACCTAATTCAAAGTCAATGATATTGTAATCTTTCGCTAATTCCCAGTGCGGTTTAGCGTTATCGTGTAAGGTTGGAATGTCTCCAGCGCGGAAAATTTCCTCATTATCCTCATCACTTTTTCCAGGTCCAATACTTTCGTGCGGTACGTTTGGTATTTTGTATAAAGCCGTTTGTAACGCCTCAGCCGTTTCGTTTAATTGGTCGCCTAAAGTTTTAGATGTTTCCTTTAATGTTCCTGTTTGGGCTTTAAGTTCGTTCGCTTCTGCACCTTTTCCAGACTTAAAAAGTATCCCAATTTCTTTCGAAATTCGGTTAGATTCCGCTAAAACTTTATCCAATTCCGTTTGTAAATCACGGCGTTTTTCGTCTAATGATAAAACCGCTTCAACTAACGGTTTTGCATCCAGATTTCTAATAGCTAAACGAGATATAACCAGTTCTTTGTTGGCTTTTATAAAAGGAACTTGTAGCATAATTTTTAGTTTGGGCGTTCCCATTTTTTGCCGAAAAAAGCAAAAATGGTCAGGTTTTCCGTTATATCTTTTTTAGTCGTTTTACATTTCGCTTGCGCTCCATACAACCACTAAAAAAGGATGCCACTTCAACCCTTAACGCAATTTTAGTACATCAATTTAATAAGTCGTAAAAATAGAAAGATTTTAGATGTTAGGCTACACTAAAAAGCTTTTAATTAAGATTTTGCTTCGTTTAGCCATTTAAAGCTTATGTAAATTAAAAGAAGACCGACAAAAGCCAAAATATAATACAACGCATTATAATGTAAACTACCGTAAAATTGAGCGATTTCAATTCCAAAAAATAGAACAATAAAGTTGAACCCCATATGTAGTATTATAGGATATAAAATATTTTTAGTTTTATTGAAAACTAAAGCAAACAAAAATCCGCCAAAAAAGGTTGCTAATAAATTATGAGGTGTTTGAATATGAATTAAAGAAAACAAAACGCTGGAAATCAGTACCGAAATCATTAAAGAATAACGTTTCAACAATTGATTAAATAATAGTTTTCTAAAAAATAATTCTTCAAATATTGGCGAAATAACAACTGTACTCAAACATTGTAAGGCAAAAGTTAGGTTTAAAAAATTTTGAGGTTTAAATACATTTTTAAACGCTTTTTCTTCAGTTAATATGCCATTAAATAAATCCCATAATAATCGGTCAAACAAAAACATACCAATTAATAAAACGAAAAGTGGCGCCAATAATTTATAGTTAATGGGCTTGAATTTAAATAAGCTTTTCTCAATAGTTCTAGGAACATCAAACAAGAAAAACACTGAAAGATAAGCGATAATAGTTGCAATTATATTTAGTAGAATTGCCAGTTGAGACGAAATTGTATCTTCAGTAAAATACTTAATAGGTAACAAGACTAAAAGCTCCACAATAAACCAAATTATGACCAGTAAAATTGTGTAAAGTATGGATTTGTAGATTTTCATTTAGTACAAATACGATGGCAATAACCAATCCGTGTGTCCAAAGTAATTCCAGTCTTGGTTGGCGACATCTATTTTAGGATTGGTAAAAGCTTTGTAAGGTCTTCCGTTTACACTTAAATAAGAAGTAATGTATACCGAGATATCTTCGCCTTTCTCCTTATGTAAACGTTTTAAGCGTTGGCTAAATTGCCACATTACGTCTGGTTTTGTTTGTGCCATTCGCGCTTGCTTTTTGCTTAAATAATCTTTTAAGTTAACGTTGTAATTTTTACCTGTGGTATGGTTTTTAACTCTAAATGTCGTGCTTCCAGCTTTGGAGCGTAACATCATTCGCCACGATAGTCTGTGGCCTTCTTCGGTCCATAATACATTGTCTTGTATAAAATGCTGACGTAATGGTAAAGCGATTTGAATCACAAAATAAACACTTGCTAAGCCTACTAAAATAGGTTTGTAATTCATCACTTTAATTTCGTTGCCTGTGTAAAGTGGTTTGCGTTTTAAAAAGATGCGGTTAATTTTTTCAGCTTCAAAAAAGAATAAACTAAACGCTAATGCCAAATAAGGGAAAATCCCAACTTGAAATACCACTGAATTAAATAAATGAAAGAAAATAGATCCCGCAAAAGCTATTTTTCTGGTGCGTTTAAAAAACAACATCGGAATAATTAAACCATCATATAAAATACCGCCATAAGCGACTAAGTATGGCATAAATTCATTTTGAAGCAACTCACCAATAACAGGATAGCTTCCTTTACTAGTCATAAATAACTTTGGTACGGTAAAATCTAACCAATCTGGATATAATTTTGCTACCGATGCATAGGTGTACACAATAAAAAGCTGTAACACGAAAAACCATTTACACCAAGCTGGCATAGCATTCTCTTGAATGCTTGGGTTTTGTTTCGCATCAATAGAAACTGCTTTATGTGCTGGCATTAAAGCCATTAATCCGCTTAATAAAATCAATAAATAATAATGATTGTTGTAAGAGGCTTTTTGCATAAAATAAGTCGCACTCCACATTACTGTAAAAGCGATAATACTAAATCGGTATTTGTAACCTAACATAATACCTAAGCCAAAAATGCCCATTAAAACATAGTAAAAATACATTCCGTTTCCGGGAAGCGGTTGTAAAAAATCAAAACCAATAAAATTGAAAGTGAATTTTGGATCAACCAACGTACGTTTTACCCAACCTGTAAAAATTGCCCCAACAGATTCTAAAAAACATAATAAACCAAAAATAATTCTAAACACAATAAGTGACGAATTATCAATACGTTTAAAAAGCAGTTGATTAAGCATTGGCTATAAATTCTAAAGCGTTTTCTTGGTCTTTTTGTAGT
Organism: Aurantibacter sp.; assembly: GCA_036821745.1. GTDB lineage: Bacteria > Bacteroidota > Bacteroidia > Flavobacteriales > Flavobacteriaceae > Aurantibacter. The sequence continues at coordinate 4,873 of DAISIZ010000021.1, forward strand.
TGTTTTTTAAGTGTTTCAATAGAGTCAAATTTTACTTCATCTCTAAGTCGTTTTAAAACTGAAATACTTAGCGTTTGCCCATATAAATCGCCATTAAAATCAAATAAATGTACTTCGGTAGATTTTTCTGTGCCATTAACCGTTGGATTGTAGCCAATATTCATCATACCGTAAACCTGTTTTCCGTTAATTAAGGTTTTTACCACGTAAACACCTTCTTTAGGAATCAGTTTGTAATCTTCGTCAATTTTAATATTAGCAGTTGGAAAATTAATCGTGTTTCCAATGCCTTTTCCTTTAACTACAGTTCCTGTTAATTGGTAATTGTAGTTTAAATATAAGTTTGCTGTGGTAATATCGCCTTCATCTAAAGCGGTTCTAATTTTTGTAGAACTTACGGCAACATCATTAATATCTTGAGCCGAAATTTCTTGAACTGTAAACCCAAATTGTTCACCAAAACGTTTTAAATCGTCAATATTAGCCGTGCGGTTTCGTCCAAAATGATGGTCATAGCCAATGATAACGTGACTAACATTTAACTGATTCACCAAAATTTGTTCTACAAACTCTTCCGCAGTTAATCTTGAAAATTCTTTTGTAAACGGATTCACTTCTAAACGTGAAACGCCAAATTGTTTTAAAATGGTTTCCTTTTCCTTAATCGTATTAATTAACTTAATATTAGAATCGGTTTGTAATACCATTCTTGGGTGCGGAAAAAAAGTAAGCACCACTGACTCAAGGTCTTTTTCTTGTGCTACAGTTACCAATTGGTCAATGATTTTTTGGTGTCCAATATGAACGCCATCAAAAGTACCTATGGTAACAACCGTTTTAGTTTTTAAAGAGGTTTTCAGAGTTTAAAATCTTTAGAGTCACAAAAATAAATAAATGAAGTCACAAACAGACCTAAACGCTTAATTATTAAACACACGAATTATGTTTCCATTAACCTCAACAAAATAGCGTTTTAAAGGAAATAAAGAAGCAGTTCCTTCTTCGGCCAAACCTATAATAGTATTATATGAGTTATTATCGTTGCAATTACACGTTGCAGACGTACCATCTGCGGTTAAACTACTACAAGTACTAAACGGATGTGCAGGATCTGTTAATTCGAAAGCACTATAATTTCCGCCTCCAGCAAAATACACCACAACACCATTTAATCCGTAATTATTATTTAAAACCACAAAATTACCTGGAAATTGAAGTTGATTAAATTGCGGTAAATTGGTATTGATTAATCCACCAGTATCAAAAGCAACATTAGGTATATTGGGATTGCTTTGATTGTTATTATCATCTTTTTTACTGCAAGAGTTTAATCCTAAGATTAAAATTGTAAGTATTAAAAAGGGCTTTAATTTCATTCTATTTATTTTTATGCAATTTACTACAAAAAGTATTTTCAAGCATTAATTTTATATCTTTGTGAAGCAATCTCGTATATCACGAGATTTTTTGCGTTTGGTTAAGATGATGATGTAACAACCAAACACCATATATTAAACGAAGAAATTATGAGTAAAGTATCTTATTATACACAAGAAGGTCTAACAAAACTTAGAGCAGAATTAGCGCAACTTAAAGATGTTGAGCGTGTAAAAGCATCTAAAGCTATTGCCGAAGCAAGAGATAAAGGCGATTTAAGTGAAAATGCAGAGTACGATGCAGCAAAAGAAGCGCAAGGTATGTTAGAAATGCGTATTGCTAAATTAGAAGATGCTTTAGCTGGTGCAAGAGTTATTGACGAGTCGCAATTAGATACCAGTAAAGCTTTAGTATTATCTAAAGTAAAGATTAAAAACCAAACCAATGGAATGGAAATGGTGTACACTTTAGTTGCTGACGGCGAAGCAGATTTGGCTACTGGGAAATTATCGGTAAACTCACCAATTGGAAAAGGTTTATTAGGTAAAAGTGTTGGTGACGTTGCCGAAATTAATGTACCAAGCGGTATTATGAAGTTCGATATTATTGAAATCACACGATAAGTTTAGACTTTTTTCAACTTAAAATAAATAACTATGGCTTCTATATTTACAAAAATTATTTCTGGAGAAATTCCTTGTTACAAAGTTGCAGAAACAGATGAGTTTTTAGCTTTTTTGGATATTAACCCTAATGCTAAAGGACATACACTTTGTATACCAAAACAAGAAGTGGACAAAATTTTTGATTTAGATGAAGTTGCTTATGGGAAACTGTTACAGTTTTCACATAAAGTCGCTAAAGCCATAGAAAAAGCGATTGATTGTAAACGTGTTGGGATGACTGTTATTGGTCTTGAAGTACCTCACGCACACGTACATTTAATTCCATTAAATAGTATGGATGATGCCCAGTTTATTAAAAAAGAGTCGCTTACAAAAGCTGAGTTTGAAGCGACTTCAAAAAAGATTCAAGCGTTTTTAGATTAGGTTTTTATACTGCATTTTAAAAGTAGTTCCTTTGTCTATTTCAGACTTCTCTACTCTAACTTGTCCTCTATGAAAACCCTCTACAATGCGCTTGGTTAAAGATAGTCCTAAACCCCAACCGCGTTTTTTTGTGGTATAGCCAGGTTCAAAAATGGCATTAAATTTATTTTTAGGAATTCCTTTTCCTGTGTCACTAATGGTAATAAAAACATTACGTTCTAATTGCCATAATTTTAAGTGAATTTCACCTTTACCTTTCATAGCGTCTACCCCATTTTTAACAAGATTCTCTATAGTCCAACTAAATAACTGTGGATTTAAATTCACAATAATTTCTTCCTCTGGAATATCATAAGTAAACTCTACTAATTTAGACAAACGGGTTTTCAAATAATTAAAAGTGGTTTCAGTCTCAGTAACAATATTTAAAGGTTCTAAAGTTGGCAATGAGCCTATTTTACTAAAACGCTCGGTAATAGTTTGCAGTCTACTAATGTCCTTTTCCATTTCTACAATGTAATCTGGATTTACATTTTCAATCTTTAAAATTTCGGTCCAACCTATTAAAGAACTTAAAGGTGTTCCTATTTGGTGAGCAGTTTCTTTAGCCATCCCTGACCATAGTTTATTTTGTGTAGCCGTTTTAGAACTTTTATAAAAGAAATATACCACAGCACTAAATAAAACTATAATTAACAATAATGCTAATGGATAATATTTAAGTTTATTTAAAACCGCTGAGTTACCATAATAAATAGTACCATACATATCGTCTTTATACTTCACTTCGATAGGTAGGTTTTCATTTTCAAACTTCAACTTTAACTTTTCAAGATATTTAGTTGGGTTTCCAATCGTAGTGGTGTCAATATTTTTCAAACTTGTTAAAGTGCCTTTAGAATCAAACATCATTAATGGTGTTGTCGATGTGGTATCGGTTAAAACCATAGAGGTAACTTGGTTTAAATCTGCATCAAGATCATTTAAGCTACTAATTAAGTCTGTTTGTGCAGCAGACCAAGTTTCAATCTTTACGCGTTCTTCAATTTTAAACAATTGAAAAAAGCTATAGGTATTCCAAAGAATTAATATTATGATTGCAAAAGAGCTTATTATAATAACCCAGCGAATAAGTTGCCTGTTTTGAGTAAAGGACATATTTGAAATTTGTTTTCAATATAATGCAAAACTGTTAATAATATTGTGTGACTCGGCATCTAAATTATTTTAAATAAAAAAAGCAAATAACTACCTTTGTGTAAACACAATTAAAATCATTTATATGAAGTCTTTTGAACCAAAAGCATTAACAACAGCGCAATTACACGGTTACTTATTAAGTTCCGTAGCACCAAGACCTATTGCTTTTGCAAGTACAATGGATGAAAATGGCAACCCAAACTTATCGCCATTTAGTTTTTTTAATGTGTTTAGTGCAAATCCGCCCATATTAATATTTTCTCCTGCAAGACGTGTTAGAGACAACACCACGAAACACACTTTAGAAAATGCTGAAGCAACTAAAGAAGTGGTTATAAATATTGTTAATCACGCTATAGTACAACAAATGTCATTAAGTAGTACAGAATATGGACAAGGTGTAAATGAGTTTGAAAAAGCGGGTTTAACAATGCTAAAGAGTGATAAAGTAGCGCCGTTTAGAGTAGCAGAGTCACCAGTGCAAATGGAATGTAAAATTAACGACATAATTAAGTTAGGAACCGAAGGTGGCGCCGGAAACTTAATTATTTGTGAAGTGGTTAAAATGCATATAGATGAAGCGGTTTTAGCAGAAAATGGCAGTATAGACCAACACAAGTTAGATTTAGTATCTCGTGCAGGTGGTAGTTTTTACAGTCGCGCAAAAGATGGTTTCTTTGAAATCCCAAAACCTTTAAGCACACTTGGCATAGGAGTTGATGCACTTCCTATTGACGTTAAAAACAGTAACATACTAACAGGTAACGATTTAGGATTGTTAGCAAATGTTGAAGAATTACCTTCTGAAACTGAAATAAAAAGCTTTAATTGCGAGCTGAAAACAACGGAAGAAAAACATACTAAAGCACAAAACTACTTGAAACAACAAGATGTTAAAAGCGCTTGGTTAACGTTGTTAAAATAAGACGAATAATTACACGAATATATATTTAAGATGGAAGTACAAGGAAAAGTAAAGATGATTGGAGAAACTCAAACTTTTGGAAGTAATGGGTTTAGAAAGAGAGAATTAGTAGTAACTACAGAAGAGCAATACCCACAACATATTTTAGTGGAGTTTGTTCAAGATAAAACAGATTTACTTAACAACTATCAATTAGGACAAGACGTTAAAGTTAGTATTAACTTAAGAGGTCGCGAATGGGTAAATCCACAAGGTGAAACAAAGTATTTTAACTCAGTACAAGGATGGAGAATTGAAGGAGCTCAAGCTGCAGCGCCACAAGGACAAACGCCTCCACCAGCATTTGAACCTGCTGCTGATTTAAACAAAGAAGATCATGATGATTTACCATTCTAAATCATAAAGAATCCCATTTAAAAAGCCATTTTGAAATTTCAAAATGGCTTTTTTTTACTCTAAACTAAAACATTTGCTTTCCACTTGCAATTTGTCGCCTAAATTAGTTATTTAACGAAAAATTAACGGTTTAAATACGAAATATATAATTTTAATGTACATTTATTAAACATTATACAAAGTACTATAAATATTTTTGTTTTATGAATAAGAAATCACTTTATCTTTTAAGCATTTTAATCACAATAATTTTAGGATGCTTTTTATATTATAACTTATGCTGTATTCCATGTGCAGAAAAGAAAGCTGCTGAAAATATAGTTGAGGTTAAAGAAGAAGTTAAACTTCCTGAAACGACTTATTATCCGTTTGAAATTCAAGACAACAGTAGCGGTTTACAGTTTACTGATAAAGATAATTTTATATTTTTAAGATCAGACTATAAAATCATTGATTCTGTTAGTAATGGTTTAAACAAACAATTAGAACGATTAACTGAATACTTAAATAACAATCCCAATAAAAATATTGGTATTATAGGTCTTTACAGGTCTAATGAAGATAATCATTCTATCTTCCCTAATTTAGGTGTGGCAAGAGCACATAGCGTTAAAAACTATTTTACAAGTCACGGGATTTCTGCAAAATCTCTTAGTACTTCTGGTATTTTAGATGATGCTATAATATCTGACGACTCAAAAGTTCTTTACGGCCCACTTCGCTTTAAAGTAAATAAAATAGATTTAGGTCAGCTTGGAGATGGACAAATTTTAAGAGATAGTTTAAATGCGCATCCATTAGTATTACACTTTAATACTGGTGCAAAATCATTAAACCTTAATGATACTCAAAGACAAAAAATACTTGATTTATTAAATTATGTAGAACGATATGACGCTAAATTGCACGCTACCGGTCATACTGATAATACAGGAGATAGAGCTAATAACATTAAACTAGCTTTAGAAAGAGCTGAATTTGTTAAGCAGAATTTAATGAGTAACGGAATTAACGGTAATTATATTGAAACTGATTCTAAAGGTCCAGATTTACCTATTGCCGACAATGAAACTGAAAAAGGTAGAGTAGAAAACAGACGTGTAGAAGTAAACATTAACTAAACAAAATTTAAGCATATGATTTGGTGTATTTTAATACCACTTTTAACAGGATTAATTTGTGGAATACTTGGCTATTTAATAGGACGAATGAGTTCCAATGGAGATAATAATAATAATAATAATAATAATGCAGACTATATTAGAAGAATAAGTGCATTAGAAACCGATTTAGAACGTTGTAGAAACTCTAAAGTTACAACAACAAAAATATCTGGAAACGAATCTATGAGTTTCGCAAGTAGCGCTTCTAATATTTCAATTGCAGCGATGCCTTTTAATGGCGATTTAGCTAAGTCTGCTTTTGGAAAGAAAATTAAAGAAGACGATTTAACGGTTGTTGAAGGTATAGGCCCAAAAATCAGTGAGTTATTCAATAATAGTGGCGTAAATACCTGGAAAGAATTAGCACAATGTAGTGTTGAGAAATGTCAAGAGGTATTAAACTCTGGTGGAAAACGCTTTGAAATACATAAACCAGGTACTTGGCCGGAGCAAGCTAAAATGGCTGCCGAAGGTAAATGGCAAGAACTTAAAGACTGGCAAGACAAATTAGATGGTGGTAAATAAGCTAACCAAATAATAATAATAATAATAATAGAGTTTATCATCATCAATACTAATCAATCAAAATAAACCACCAACCACTAACCGATTGTTGAAATCCGTTTTAAATATATTAAAACGGATTTTTTAATTAATTGTATTTTACTTTTCGAGCTATTCTTATGGCTTTCTTATAATTTTTGTAAACTTCACTATTATAATTTTTAAACAATGGTTTTGCTTGTTCTAACTGTAATAATGCATCTTCAAAACCGTGAAAATGACAAATTAAAAATGTCATAGGGCAATTTTTTAAATCAATATCTTCACTGCTATTAAGTACTTGTTTTTTAGCCAATTTATTTAATAAAGATAAGTTTGAATTATAAATATGATACAGTACTTTTTTGTTGTATTCTGGGACTTTAAAAAGTAAATTAGATTGAATGGTATAAGTCATACTTTCGTTAAACTTAATGATTGTTTCTTCTAATTTCACATATTTATGTTGATTTTGTAAACCTAAATCGACATACTCTATAATTTTAAAAGCCTTGTCTTGGACTTCAATAGAAACTTCATCTAAAGCTGAATAAAACAAACGTACTTGCTCGTTTATAAGCTCAATATCTACACGCGAATAAAAGATTTCATCTTTAACCTGTTTTTCTTGTCCTGACCAACAAACCACAAAATACTCTTTAAACACTTTGTATTGAGGTTGGTAGTCTTTTCGTTTATTAAAAAAGTCAAAAACACCATCTAAAGTTAGTTCTACATTGTTTTGCGAATACGCTTCAATAGCTTTTACAATCTTAGAATTAACATCTTTAATTTTAATATCGTAAACCTTAGGCATACTCATACTGCCATCTCTAAAAAAGACAGAGCCACCATAATATTTCCAAATGTTCTTACGTAATGAGGTTAAACCTTTGTGAGGTCTAATAGAAACTAAACCAACCACTTTATCATCGCTTAAATGTGGGAAAGGAATATTTTCATACTGAATAATTGGCGGATTTGTTAAGTAAGCATTAATCAAGTTTTGAATCTTACTATCATCAAAGAAATCGACACCAAGAATAGCATTGTCTTCATCTTTTACACCAATAACTATGTAAGAGTTGTTTTTAGGATTACTATTCGCTAAAGCGCAAATGTGTTTTAAAAACTTTCCTTTACCTTCTTTTGTGTCAATACTAATCTTTAATTTTTTGTCAAAAAACGTGTTCTCATTATTATGAGCCAAAAGGTTTTTAATAAGAAGTCGTTTGTTGATCACGAAGCGATTATTTATTTTTTATTGCTATTATTTATGACTTACTCATCTTTAAATTAATCATATTTAGAACCTTTTTTGTCTGAAGACTTTAAGTAATTCATAAATTTTGAGAGTTGATTTATGATATTTTTAGCATCATTAGTTAGCTTAATGTAGGTCTTTTGAGTAATATGTTTTCTATGATAAGCTCTTGTTAATTGAGCTTTTGTTTCACAACAAGAACCTCTTGAATAACTAAGAAACATAATAAATTCTTTGTTTCCGCCTCTACCAAAACCTTCAGCAATATTATCCATCACAGAACCCGAAGAACCATTTATTTGCTCACGTAATTTATAGTCTTTGTTTAAAGGAGTTTCTATTATAATTGTCCAGATATCTTTACAAAACACTACGGCAAGTTTATAAATGTTTAAGTCTTCAAAAGTTTGATAATGAGCCATTTTGTAGTTTAAATTGAAATGATACGTTTCTTAAATTTAAACAATTTTACTTCAACTTGAATAAAAAATATAAATAAGTAATAGCTAATAAATGACTTGAATAACTAATAATAAATACAATTACCCTTTCTTAACAATTGTAGAACTCGCTTGTGCTGTACAAAACACCAATAAATCAGCAATATTTACGTGACTTGGTCTGGTAATTACAAAATGAATAATCTCTGCAATATCTTGTGCTTGTAAGGCTTTATAACCTGTGTAAACGTGATTTGCAGATTCGTTGCCTTTAAAACGAACTTGAGAAAATTCAGTTTCTACTAAACCAGGATTAATAGCGCCAACTTTAATTCCAAACGGATTTAAGTCAATACGCATACCTTCGGTAATAGCTAAAACGGCGTGTTTACTCGCGCAATACACATTACCTTTTGGGTAAACTTCTTTTCCTGCACTGGAACCAATATTAATAATGTGTCCTGATTCTCGCTCGGTCATTTGCGGAATCACGGCTTTACTAACATACAATAAACCTTTAACGTTAATATCCATCATAGCATCCCAATCTTCAATACTTCCAGTTTGAATTGGGTCTAATCCGTGAGCGTTTCCAGCATTGTTAATTAGAATATCTATGGTTTTAAAATTCTCAGGTAAACTATTTATAGCGTTTACAACAGCTTTGTTATCGCGAACATCAAAATTTAAGGTGTGGACTTTAGTTAGTTTTTCTAAAGCAGTTTTTATGGTTTGTAAACGTTCTTCTCGTCTACCGCATATAATTAAATTGATGCCTTGTTTAGCAAATTCAAAAGCAGTTGCACGTCCAATTCCGCTGGTCGCACCAGTAATTAGGGCAGTTTTAGTCATAGTGAGTTAATTTTAGTTAAAAATACCTTATTTAAGTTTTACTAAAGTTTTAATCTGTTAACTTTTAACCAATTGTTAACAAGAACCCAGCTTTTTTTTTAATTATTTGCATAGCTGAAAACAGATTTATATTTTTCGCTCCCAAAATTAACATAACTATGGAAGAAACGACAAGAGTAGATATTGCATCTATTAATGAAAAGATTGAAAGAGAAAGCGCGTTTGTTGACTTATTAACCTTTGAAATGAACAAGGTTATTGTAGGTCAAAAACATATGATAGAACGTTTGTTAATTGGTTTATTAGGTCAAGGACATATTTTATTAGAAGGTGTTCCTGGATTAGCAAAAACCTTAGCTATTAATACACTATCTAAAGCTATTGATGCCAGTTTTAGTCGTATACAATTTACACCAGATTTATTACCTGCAGACGTTGTTGGTACCTTGATTTATAATATGAAGGATAATGAATTCAATATTAAAAAAGGTCCAATTTTTGCCAATTTTGTATTAGCTGATGAGATTAACCGTGCGCCTGCCAAAGTGCAAAGTGCGCTCTTAGAAGCAATGCAAGAAAAGCAAGTAACAATTGGTGACGAAACTTTTGTGTTAGATAAGCCGTTTTTAGTAATGGCAACACAAAATCCTGTAGAGCAAGAAGGAACTTATCCTTTACCAGAAGCTCAGGTAGACCGTTTTATGTTAAAAACGGTGATTGATTATCCAAAACAAGACGAAGAGCAATTAATTATGAGGGCCAATTTAAAAGGGTCTTATGAAAAAGTAAACGCTGTCGTCTCTGTATCACAAATTATTTCAGCACAAAAAGCAGTTCGTGAAGTGTATATGGATGAAAAGATTGAGAAGTACATTCTTGATATCATTTTTGCAACACGTTACCCAGAGAAATTCAGATTAGCAGACTTAAAACCATTAATTTCTTTTGGAGCATCGCCACGTGGAAGTATTAATTTAGCAACCGCTTCTAAGTGTTATGCTTTTATTAAGCGTCGTGGTTATGTAATTCCTGAAGATGTTCGTGCAGTAGTTTATGATGTATTACGCCATAGAATTGGTATTACATACGAAGCTGAAGCAGAAAACGTAACGTCGGAAGACATTATTACTAAGATTGTAAACGAGATTGAAGTACCATAAATGAGTTTTTAGTCAATAGTCTTTAGTAGGCAGTCGCTTACTCGAATTCTAATTGACTATAAAATTTTGACTGCATACTGGAGACTAAATCACTGCCTACTGATAAATGGATACTAAAGAATTACTAAAGAAAGTTCGAAAAATAGAGATTAAGACACGTCGTTTGTCTGACCACGTTTTTGGAGGCGAATACCACTCGACCTTTAAGGGACGCGGTATGACTTTTTCTGAAGTAAGACAATACCAGTTTGGCGATGATGTAAGAAGTATAGACTGGAATGTTACCGCACGTTACAACGAACCTTACGTTAAAATATTTGAAGAAGAACGCGAATTAACAATGATGTTAATGGTGGATATTTCGGGTTCGGAATTGTTTGGTACAGACCAGCAAATTAAAAAAGATATCATTACCGAAATTGGCGCAACATTAGCCTTTTCGGCAACACAGAATAACGATAAGATTGGGTTGATTTTATTTACCGACAAAATCGAATTATTTATTCCGCCTAAAAAGGGACGTTCTCACGTACTGCGTATTATTAGAGAACTTATCGAGTTTCAACCGGTAAACAAATCGACTAACATTTCGCAAGCCTTTAAGTTTTTATCTAACGTGATGAAAAAGAAAGCAATTGTATTTATGCTAAGTGATTTTATTGCTGATGATTACAAGCAAACACTAAAAATATCGGCAGGAAAGCACGATATTACAGGAATTCGCGTGTATGACAAAAACGAAGAAAGCATTCCTAATATTGGTGTGGTTCAAATGCAAGACCAAGAAACTGGTGAAGAACTATTAGTAAATACCAGTTCTAAAAGTGTACGCCAAGAGTACAGCAATTACTATAAAACTAAAGTAGATTACTATAAAGATACGTTTGCAAAATCTGGTTCTGGCGCGATTAATTGCCGTACAGACGAGAGTTATGTAAAAAAACTATTAGGCTATTTTAAAAGAAGATAACACGATTTTAAATCTATTAATGAACGTAATTAAACATATATATTCAACCTTAATATCACATAAAAACAATCTTTTAATGGGATGTTTTTTATTGTGTGCTGTAGTTTCGTTTGGACAAGTTAGTGCGACTTTAGACCGTGAAGAAGCTCAAATAGGCGAAGAAATTATTTACAACATTGCTGTTGAAGTAGATTCTACCAAAAGCGTTGTGTTTCCTGAAGGACAAACCTTTTTGCCTTTAGAAATGATTGAATCTTATAAAACCGATACGGTTAGAAAAGATGCTAAATTTCAGTTTATAAAAAAATACGGTTTAACGCAGTTTGATTCTGGACGTTATACCATTCCAAAACAAAAAGTTATTGTTGGCGATAAAAGCATCACGTTAGATTCACTTTTAGTTGAAATTAAACCTGTACTTGTAGATACCACAAAGCAGAAATTATTTGATATAAAACCAATTATTAAAGTTGAAAAACGAATAAGTAACTGGTGGAAATATGTACTATTAGGGTTGCTAATCGCAAGTCTTGTTGGTTTCTTATTGTATTGGTTTATTTGGCGTAAAAAACCACTAACTGAAGAAGAAAAAATTGCTTTATTACCGCCATACGACCGTGCGAAATTAGCGCTTCAAAAGTTAGATGAATCTGGTTATTTAGATCAAGATGCTTACAAGGATTATTATTCGGAGTTAACCTTAGTGATTCGTAAGTATTTAGATGAAAAAGTGTACGACAAAGCTTTAGAAAGTACCACCGATGAGTTGATGACGCGTTTACATTTGCTTTGTGACGGTAATCAAATCAGCTTAAGCAAAACCTCTTTAAATAAAATAGAAAGCATTTTAAAGCGTGCTGATTTAGTAAAGTTTGCCAAATCTAATCCTGATAAAGAATTAGCGGTTTTAGACCGTAAAGTGGTAGACGAAGAAATTGACCACGTAAAAGAAGCCTTGCCAGAACCTACTGAGGAAGAAAAACTTCAAGATGAAGCGTATAAAAAGCAAGAAGAAGCAAAGCAAAAGCGACGTAAAATTTTATATACTGCTTGTGCGATAGTGGTGTTGTTAGCTTTAACGTTTGTTGGCTTCGGAATAAAATATGGGTTTAAATATACTTTTGATACTATTATTCAAAAAGACACTAAAAATCTGTTAGAAGGCGAATGGGTAAATAGCGATTATGGTTTTCCGCCTATAAGTATTTCGACACCAAAAGTGTTAAAAAGAGATACTATAACTAACAAAGAAGCGAATATTAAAGTCAGTGCTTTTAGGTATAATTTAGATGAAACCTTTGCGATTATTACGCAAACAACTCAGTTTCCTAAGCAACAACAGCAACCTGGCGCAGAAAAGCAAGAGCAACCAGAAATTGATATTGCTCAAGCGGTTGAGGTTAATTTAAAAGCTTTAGAAGCTAAAGGCGCTAAAAATATCGTATCTACTAATAAAAAGTTTACGACGCCAAATGGTGCCGAAGGTTTAAAAACATCGGGAACTATTGAGTTGCCAATAAAAAAGGATTCAGACCAATACGTGTACACGAATTTTACCATATTAACGTTTGCTGCAAATGAAGAGCAAGTACTTCAGCAAGTATTTGTAACCTATTTAAAAGACGACGTGTATTTGAATGATATTCACAACCGTATGATTGATTCTATTGAGTTAAAACCTAAAGACGAAAAAGAAAACTAATGTTAGAAGGTGTTACATTTTTAAATCCGTTATTCTTTTGGCTACTATTATTGTTGCCATTAGCAGTGGTTTGGTATGTTTTGAAAAACAAACAACAAACTGCCGAATTACACATATCAAGCTTAAAAGGTTTTAAGGTTTCTAACAATAAATTACCATTGTTAAAACACGCGTTGTTTGCATTGCGTTTATTAGTCTTAGGATTAATAATTGTAGCATTGGCAAGACCAAGAACTTCAAGTACGACTACAAAGTCTCAAACCACCAAAGGAATAGATATTGTTATGGCAATTGATGTTTCGGCAAGTATGCTGGCAAAAGATTTAAAGCCAAACCGTTTAGAAGCCCTAAAAAATGTGGCTTCGGACTTTATAAAAGGCAGACCAAACGACCGTATTGGTTTAGTAGAATATGCTGGAGAAAGTTACACAAAAACACCTATTACCAGCGATAAAAGTATTGCATTACGTGCCTTACAAAGCATAAAATACAACACGGTTATTGAAGGCGGAACAGCTATTGGAATGGGATTGGCTACATCCGTAAACCGTTTAAAAGATAGTAAAGCCAAGAGTAAAGTGATTATTTTATTAACCGATGGTGTTAATAATGGCGGTGCAATTAACCCAAAAATTGCCAGTGAATTAGCTCTAGAGTTTGGTATTAAAACCTACACCATTGGTTTAGGAACTAACGGAATGGCATTATCGCCATACGCTTTAAAGCCTAATGGGCAGTTTCAATATGCAAGAATTCAAGTTGAAATTGATGAGAAACTCTTAAAAGAAATTGCAACCGTAACTGGTGGGAAATATTTTAGAGCCAATAACAACCGTAAGTTAGAAGCGATTTATGATGAGATTAATAAGTTAGAAAAAACCGATGTTGAAGAGCTTAAATTTACAAGCTATAATGAATTGTTTAGACCATTTGTGATTATCGCGTTACTACTATTATTAATAGAATTACTATTGAGACACACTATTTTTAGAAGTTTCATTTAATTGAAGTGTGAAATTCAAATTATGAAAGAAAAGAAAGATTATATCAAGTTTCTTGATGAAGTTAAATGGGAAAACAGAAAACAAGTTGATTCTTATTTGATTCCATCAATTGAGATTAAGATAAATGATGATTCTGTAAAAGCTGATTTAGGTGAGTCAAAATTTGGCGGAACACCTAATTTTTCAGAAGGAATATTTTGGCCTATGTCTGACGGTAAACCAATGATTTTCTTAGCTCAAATTAATTGTAAACACGTCAGTGTTTTTGATTCTGAAAACTTACTACCTAAGATTGGCTTTATATATTTTTTTATTGCGAATCCTGAAGATTACCCATTAGATTACAAGGTTTTATTTTCTAATAAAGAAGAAATCAAAAAAACTAACTTTCCTGAATTAATAGAAGATAATTATAAATTTAGTGAATTTACAATGCTATTTGAGAATAGCTTTACATTTCCATCTGGAGAAACTTTGGAATTTGAATCATTAAGCGAAAATGACAAAGACTCTTATCACGAATTAGATGAAGACTTTTTCACTTATGACAATAACCAAATATTAGGTCATACTTATCCAGCCCAAGGAGATGTTAATTTAGAATGGGCTTGCGAACGATTAGGTATAGATATTGAAGACGATTATGATTCTGAATTAGAGATAATTGACAATAAAAGAAGAGAGTTTGTAAATTTATTTCAGTTTTCAACCGAAAATTCTGTCCCAGAATTTTTTGATAATTTTTATATGAATGCAATGGGATATTTCGGTATAGAAAAAAATGATTTAATTAATTTGAATTTTGATAAAACAATACTAATCACTCAGTAATTTTGGTTGTCTAATATTGAAATTAGATATGTATAAAATCTCATAAAAGAACAAATGATTCAGTTTGAAGAAAAAATATGGTTTTGGGCTTTGCTAATTATTCCTGTAATAATTGTGGGCTTTTTGGCGCTTCAATATTGGAGAAAAAAAGCACAAGACAACTTTGCTAACAAAGCACTTTTAAAACGATTAAGTCCGAATAAATCGGTGTTTAAATCGACGTTAAAAATTGTGGTATTAAGTCTGGCATTTATCTGTTTTATATTGGCTTTAGTTAACCCAAAAATGGGAACTAAGTTAGAAACCGTAAAGCGTGAAGGTTTAGATATTGTATTTGCGGTAGACGTTTCTAAAAGTATGTTAGCCGAAGATATTGCACCAAACCGTTTAGAGAAATCGAAGCAATTAGTGATGCAAATCATTAATAGTTTAGCGAGTGATCGTATTGGGATAATCGCTTATGCAGGAAAAGCATTTCCGCAGTTGCCAATTACAACCGATTATGGTTCGGCAAAAATGTTCTTGCAAAATATGAATACCAATATGCTATCCAGTCAAGGAACGGCAATTAACGAGGCGATTGAGTTAGGAATGACGTATTACAATAAAGACGATGATACGAATCGTGTTTTAATTATTCTAAGTGATGGCGAAGACCACAGTGAAGCTTCAACAAGTATTGCAGAGCAAGCCAGTGATGAAGGGATTAAAATCTTCACAATTGGTGTTGGTAAAGCCAAAGGTGGCCCAATTCCTTTAAAACGTCGTGGTGTTTTAACAGGTTACAAAAAAGACAAAAATGGCGAAACGGTTATCACGAAATTAAACGAAGAAACCTTAAAGCAAATTGCTGAAACCGCAGACGGAAGCTATATCAATGGAGCTTCGACAAAAACGGTTGTAGATACCATTAAAAATGAATTAAATAAATTAGACCGCTCGGAAATAGAGTCGAAACAATTTGCCGATTTTGAAGACCAATTCCAATGGTTTTTAGGTTTTGGATTGTTTTTCGTCTTGTTAGACTTGGTGTTTTTAGAGCGTAAAACCGCTTGGTTAAAGAAATTAAATCTATTTAACGAGAATTTATAATAGCTTTAACGCTAATATATTACGGCTTTTAATATTTTTATAAGTGGTATTAACTATTACAAAATGAAATTAATTTACATCTATATAGGCTTATTAATTAGCACGTTTTCTTTAGCACAAACTGAAGATGAAACGCTAATGAAACAAGATTTTGAAGCGACTAATTTAGTGGCTGAAGCGAAT
>DAISIZ010000022.1:0-14237 GCA_036821745.1 Aurantibacter sp.
CTATTGAAAAATTTGGTGTAGATTTTAGCGATGGTAGATTTCTTCTAACTTCAAAATTAACGGATTGTTTAGCTTTAGATGCTTGCGGAATTCCACCTAAGAAAAAAATGAGCTTATCGGATATTCCTGTGCAAAATTCTTGTAATCCTAATTCAGGTTGTTGTTAATTTATGAGACGTATAAAATTTGATAACGCCAAAAATTGGTTTTGGGTAGGCATACTTATACTATCGCTTATACTAATCATAGTAGGTGCTTTTGAGTTATTTCCATTTGAAAACCCAAAACACTACAGACACCTAAGTCTTATAGGTTTTTTACTTCAAATTGTATTTTACTCAAAAATGTTTTGGTACAAAAACTGTATTCATTGGAATAAATTAGGCGGTGTTTTTCGATTAAATACTTTTACATCTAAAAGCATAAAGTTTGACGATTTTAATGACTTTGAATTCAAAGAACAAAAACTTTTTTTATAAATCAAATGGTAAAATCATCACATTTAATCTAAAGGATATTGTAAAAGAAGATATCGATAAACTTAACGAATTGTTATCTAAACACATTACCATTTACAAAACAGTAAACTAATTTTAACCTTATGCTCTACCCTACTATTTCATCATATATAGAAGCTTTAGACCTAAATACTTTAAACGAAGAACGTAAAACGATACTTCAACCTTTGGTAGATTTCATTCAAGAAACAAGCACTAAAAAAGAAGCTATTCGCTTAAACTTTATTTGCACGCATAATTCACGTCGAAGTCATTTAGGACAAATTTGGGCACAAACAATGGCAGACTATTTTAAAGTGAGTAATGTAGCAACCTATTCTGGCGGAACTGAAGCAACTGCCCTTTTTCCTAAAGTTGCTGAAACATTGCAAAATATAGGTTTTAATATTGAAGCTATTAGCGAAACAAATAATCCTATCTACGCTATTAAAACTTCAGAAAACAACCTGCCAATCATAGGCTTTTCTAAAACTTTTGATGCCAATTTCAACCCTAAAAGTGACTTTGTTGCGATTATGACTTGTAATTCTGCAGATAAAGGTTGTCCGTTTATTCCTGGGGCTTCATTACGTATTCCTGTTACTTACGACGATCCAAAAGCATTTGATAATTCACCTTTACAAAACGAAAAATATTTAGAACGTTGCACGCAAATTGCTACCGAACTAAAATACGTATTTAGCTTAATTAAGTAAAAAGATGAAAAAGAAACTTATAGCAGAAATCATTGGAACCTTTACCCTAATATTTTGTGGTTGTGGCGCAATGACTATAAACGAAATTACTGGCGGAAGCATTTCTCACGTTGGTGTTGCTTCGGTTTGGGGTTTAATTGTTATGGCAATGATTTATGCTTTCGGAGAAACTTCTGGTGCACATTTTAATCCTGCGGTAACTATTGCATTTGCTTACGCTAAACTCTTTAAATGGAAAGATGTTCCTGCATATATCATTGCGCAAAGTATTGGAGCAATTTCGGCCATATTCTTATTATGGTTTTTATTTCCAGAAAGTCAGTTTTTAGGTGAAACAACACCAATGGAAGGATTTCCCGCTTATAAAGCGGCCATATTGGAATTCATTTTAACCTTCTTTTTAATGGTGGTTATTATTAATGTTTCCACTGGTAGTAAAGAAACTGGTACAATGGCGGCCATTGCCATTGGTGCACTTATTTTATTAGAAGCTATGTTTGCTGGTCCAATAACTAAAGCATCAATGAACCCTATTCGTTCTATTGCTCCTGCTATTTTTACAGGCCAATTTCAATATTTATGGATATATATTACTGCTCCAATTTTAGGTGCATTAACCGCTGTTTTAAGCTGTAAATGGATTAAAGACGAACAATGTTGTGCAACTAATGAGTGTTAACATTCAGATTCTTTAACACAAAATAACAATATCAAAGCATCTTCTTTAAGGTGCTTTTTTTATGCGTTTACATTTCAATTTAACAATCTTCTGTTAATCTTTGTTTAACATTATCAATAATTAGTTAAACATTTGTACCTTTATGGTATTAAATCAGAAGTCTAATGGCAAAAAAGAAAAACATTTCAGCTAACGATATTTATTCATTTTATATAAATTATGTGTTAGAGCACAACGAACAACCAAAAACGGTTTATGCATTTGCAAAACACAATAATTTTGAAGAATCTAAATTCTATGAGTTTTTTGGTTCTTTTAAAGCCATTGAAAAAAGCATATTCACAGCGTTTTATGATAATACAATCACTGTACTTCATAAAAGTGAAGATTATTTAAACTTCGAGCCAAGAGAACAATTATTAAGTTTCTACTTCACATTTTTTGAGAATCTTACAGCCAATAGAAGCTATGTAAATTATGCTTTACATCAACATAAAAACAGCTTAAAATCATTACAAATATTAACTGATTTAAAAGCTAAATTCACACACTACATACAAGATTTAAACATTGAGTTAATTGATGTGAAACAAGATACCTTAGAGAAAATACAAAATCGTGGTTTGAAAGAATCAGCGTGGTTACAACTTTTAATCACGATGAAGTTCTGGATGGATGACACATCGCCTTCATTTGAAAAAACGGATATTTTTATCGAAAAATCGGTGAATACAAGTTTTGATGTTCTTAATGTAGCACCTCTAAAAAGTTTAATTGATTTTGGAAAGTTCATCTTCAAAGAGAAAGTAAAAATGAACTAATCTTAAATCATTAATTATAAAACGCAATTACTATTGAAAACTATAGACAGTATACCAACAGGAAAAATATCACGAGCTTCTAAATTATTGAAGACTGGTGCTAAAGTTGGCGTAAATTATATTAAATATTATGGCGATAAAATCACGAAAACTGAAGAAGAAGCCAAACAGCGTTTAAATGAAAAAAATGCTGAAGATATTTATGATGGTTTAAAGCAATTAAAAGGTAGCGCTTTAAAAGTCGCGCAAATGCTTAGTATGGAAAAGAGCATTTTACCTCAAGCTTATGTCGAAAAATTTTCATTAGCACAATTTTCAGTTCCGCCGTTATCGGCACCATTAGTATCTAAAACATTTAAGCAATATTTTGCGAAGTTACCAAGCCAGATTTATGACTCTTTTAATCTAAATTCTGTAAATGCGGCCAGCATTGGCCAAGTTCATTTAGCAGAAAAGGATGGGAAAAAACTTGCTGTGAAAATCCAATATCCAGGAGTTGCCGAAAGTATTTCGAGCGATTTGGCTATGGTAAAACCCATTGCTATTAAAATGTTTAATATTAAAGGGAAAGATAGTGACAAGTATTTTCAAGAAGTTGAAAACAAGTTGGTTGAAGAAACCAACTACGTTTTAGAACTACAACAAAGTCAAGAAATTGTTGAGGCTTGCCAACACATTCCAAACTTAAAATTCCCTAATTATTACAAGGAATTATCATCGGAACGCATTATCACAATGGATTGGATGACAGGAGAGCATTTATCAGAATTTACAGCTTACAATTCGGCCCAAGATAAGGCCAATCAATTAGGTCAAGCCTTATGGGATTTTTATATGTACCAAATGCACGTGCTTAAAAAAGTACACGCAGATCCGCATCCAGGAAACTTTTTAGTTTCTAAAGAAATCGATTTAATTGCCTTAGACTTTGGTTGTATGAAAACCATTCCTGACGATTTTTATGTGCCATATTTTGAATTAGCCGTTAAAGGAAATATTGAAAACTTAGACTTTTTCAACGAAAAAATGTATCAATTAGAAATTCTAAAAAATGAGGACACCAAAGAAGAAACGGTCTTTTTTACAGAATTATTCCACGAAATGCTAAGCTTATTTACGCAACCATTTCACGGTGAAACTTTCGACTTTTCTGAACCTAAATTTTTCGATGCTATTACGGAATTAGGTCAACGTTATAGTAAAAGCACTGAGCTACGTAAAATGAATGGTAATCGTGGTTCTAAGCATTTTATTTACATAAACAGAACCTTTTTTGGGCTTTATAATTTAATGTTCGATTTAAAAGCACAGAACATTAAAATCAATAATTACAAAAACTTATAATGACACAATACAGCCAAAAAGATATTAATGAAATGGACTTTTTATATCGTAACAACTTAATCAATAGTTGTTCTGGTTTTAAGAGTGCAAATCTTATTGGAAGCAAATCTAAAAATGGCGAGGAAAATGTTGCGGTATTTAGTTCCGTAACTCATATTGGAAGTAATCCGCCATTGTTAAGTTTTGTTTGCAGACCAACAACTGTTGTTCGTCATACCTACAATAATATTAAAGAAACTGGTGTGTTTACCTTCAATCATATTAATGAAACTATGATTGAAGATGCGCATCATACATCGGCTAAATACGACCAATCGATATCCGAGTTTGATGCCACAAATTTAAAATCGGAATACAAAAAAAACTGCTTTGCTCCTTTTGTAAAATCGGCGCCAATTCAATTAGAAATGGCTTTTAAGGAAGAATACCACATTAAAGCTAACGGTACGATTTTAGTCATCGCAGAAATTAAAAACTTATATGTTAACAATGACCTTCTTGAAAAAGATGGTTTTATAAATTTAAGTAAAGCAAACATAGCTGCTATTAATGGCTTAGACGCTTACGCTATTCCCAAATTAAAAACCCGATTAGAATACCAAAGACCTAAAACAGTTATTAGTGAACAATAATCAGTGTTCATTGAGCAGTTAACAATTATAAGTATTCAATTTTAACTGTAATAACTAAGAAATATTGAGGCGTAAATTCTTTTAGAATTTATGGATTGTATAAAGTAAAATTCTTGCAATTTTCCCCTTAGGGGAAATGTCCGCAGGACAATGGGGATTATGAAAGTATTAGTTACAGGCGCAACAGGTTACATTGGCAAACGTATTATTCCGTTATTGCTACAACAAGGTCATACGGTTGTTTGTGCTGTTCGCGGTACACTTAGAACCCAACAAAAATACTCCGAGGAGACTAATGTAGAAGTTGTTAGAGCTGACTTTCTTGATGCGGAATCACTAAATAATATTCCTAAAGATATTGATGCGGTTTATTATTTAATTCACTCAATGTCTAATTCAGTCGATAAGTTTCACGAAATGGAAGAAGCTTGTGCGGTAAATTTCAAAAATTATATTGAAACTACTAACGCCAAACAAGTTATTTATTTAAGCGGAATTACTAATGACACAAAGCTTTCTAAACACTTATTATCACGTAAAAACGTTGAAAATACACTACAATCAAATCATTATGCATTAACGGTTTTTAAAGCTGGAATTATTGTAGGTTCTGGTAGCGCAAGTTTTGAGATTATACGTGATTTAGTCGAAAAACTACCCGTTATGGTAGCACCAAAATGGTTAAATACAAAAACGCAACCTATTGGTGTGCGAGATGTGTTAACCTTTTTAATCCGAGCTTTAGATAATAAAGAACTTTACAATACCTCACACGATATTTTTGGACCAGAAGTATTGACTTATAAAGAAATGTTATTGCAGTTCTCGGAAGCTCGTGGCTTAAAACGTTACATACTTACCATTCCTGTAATGACACCAAAACTATCCAGTTATTGGCTGTATTTCGTGACATCAACGTCGTACAAATTAGCACGAAGTTTGGTTAATAGTATGGGAATTGAAATAATAGGAAACCCAAGTAACATTAATAAAATTATTGGTATCGACCCAATGAATTACAAACAAGCCATAGATTATGCGTTTGTAAAAATTGAAGGCAATGATATTGCTTCAAGTTGGAAAGATTCATTTGTAAATAGTCCATTAAAACAAGAAGAATCAAGCAAATATTTAAAAGTTCCTAAATACGGATGCTTAAAAGACATTAAAGAACGAAAAGTAAAAAGCGAACAAAAAACTTTAAGTAAAATTTGGGCTATTGGTGGCGAAAACGGTTGGTATTATGGAACGTTTTTATGGAAAATTCGTGGCTTTATGGATAAGCTTGTTGGCGGTATAGGCTTACGACGCGGAAGAACCAACCAAACCGACATACATACCGGAGATGCTTTAGACTTTTGGCGTGTTTTGTTAGCCGATAAAAAAGAAAAACGTTTAATTCTTTTTGCTGAAATGAAACTACCAGGTGAAGCTTGGTTAGAATTTAGAGTCGCCAAAGGAAAAGTATATCAGCGCGCCACATTTAGACCAAAAGGCGTTGCCGGAAGATTGTATTGGTATAGTGTTTTGCCATTTCACGGTTTTATATTTAATGGTATGATAGATAAATTGGCGGAAGCAGAATAAGTAATTCAATGATTAAAAATTCAAAAACTAAATTCAAAAACGAAAAACAACGTCACTTCGAGTGATTTTAAATTGAAGCGATAGCGAAAATTAAAAATTGTATCGAGAAGAAACTAAACTAATAACCTTATAACCCAAAAACGTCACTTCGAGTGATTTTAATTGAAGCGACAGCGAAAATTAAAAATGGTATCGAGAAGACATAACCACTAAACTCATAACCTAATAACCTTACAAAACAACACCTTTGAAAAAACAACATCTACCACAAAAAACCTGTATCGTCTGTAACCTACCGTTTACGTGGCGAAAAAAATGGGCAAAGAACTGGGAAGACGTAAAATATTGTAGCGAAAGATGCCGAAGAAACAAAACAAAATAAGCTTAGTTTGGTTTAAAAATGATTTACGCGTTAACGATAACCAATCCTTAAGCAAAGCTATAGCTGAAAGTGAAAATGTTGTAGCCACATACATATTTGACCCAAGACAGTTTCAAGAAACTAAATATGGCTTTAAAAAAACCGAAAAATTTAGAGCACAGTTTTTAATAGAAACCGTTCAAGATTTAAAGCAAAACTTGGAAGCTTTAAACATTCCGTTGTTTGTGTATTTTGATTACACCGAAACTTGCATAGCAGAACTTGAAGAACAATTTAAGTTTGATGCAATGTATTGCCAGAAAGAATGGACAGATGAAGAAACCAAAATTTTAGAAGTCGTAAAAGATACTTGGGATTCAGAATTTCCTATTCACGAAAGTTACGACCAGTTTTTATTTCATCCCGATAATGTGCCTTACGAATTAGAGAAAATTCCGCGTGTATTTACAGAGTTTAGAAAAAAGTGCGAAAAATATTGTGAAATAAGACCTGAAACGAAAATTACTTCTACTCTAGCAAAAACGAATTTAGTGGAGAACAATACAACTATTCCAACACTTAAAGATTTAGGTTTAAATGAAATTAAAACCGAAGCACATTCTGCATTTCCATTTAAAGGTGGCGAAACTGAAGCTTTAAAACGTTTAGAGCATTACTTTTTTGAAACTAAAAAATTAGGCTTTTATAAGAAAACCAGAAACGGTTTAGTTGGCATTGATTACAGTTCAAAATTTTCGACTTGGTTGGCAAATGGAAGTATTTCAGCAAAAACTATTTACTGGAAAATTAAAGCTTTTGAAAAAGCGCACGTTAAAAATCAATCGACTTATTGGTTAATTTTTGAATTGATTTGGCGCGATTACTTTAAATATGTGTCCTTAAAACACGGAAATAAACTGTTTAGAATTGGTGGTATTTTAGAAAAAGACTACCAATGGAAAACCAATCAGAATAAAATAAATCAGTGGATTAACGGCGAAACCAACGAACCCTTTGTGAATGCCAATATGATTGAATTGAAAAAAACAGGTTGGATGAGTAACCGCGGTAGACAAAACGTAGCCAGTTACTTTGCTAAAAACTTAGAATTAGATTGGCGCATTGGCGCAAGCTATTTTGAAAGCGTGTTATTAGATTACGATGTACACAGCAATTACGGGAATTGGATATATGTATCTGGTGTTGGAAATGATCCAAGAGACCGAAAATTCAACGTTAAATTACAAGCAGAACGCTATGATGGAAATGGAAAATTTCAACGTTTATGGCTTCAAGATAATTTGTTTTAATGTGATTATTCCACCGAAACACGCAAAGAAAAACACAGAGTTACGCTAAGAAAATTAAAAAAGTATTTACATAACTATGAGAAATCTCTGAGAGACTCAGCGTAACAACACCTAAACTCATAACCTTTTAAACATCTAAACTTAATTTGAAAACATTAAGACTACTCCTTGGCGATCAATTAAACAGCAAACATTCCTGGTATAACACTCAGGATGAAAACGTGCTATATTGCCTATTTGAAATGCGTCAAGAAACCGATTATGTGGTGCATCATATTCAAAAAGTAATTGGCTTTTTCGCCTCAATGCGCGAATTTTCAATGCATTTACAAAACGAAAATCATAACGTTGTTTACTACCATTTAGATGATGATCGAAATACACAAAGCTTAACGGAGAACCTTCAGCAATTAATTGAAACGCATCACATAGAAAAATTCGAATATCAAGCTCCAGATGAATATCGTTTAGATGAACAATTAAAAAACTTTAGTAACGATTTAGCTATTGAAACCAATTGCGTTTCAACAGAACACTTTTATACAGAAAGAGATCAATTAGGTACTTTTTTTAAAGGTAAAAAGCAGTTTTTAATGGAGAACTTCTATCGTGATATGCGAAAACGTCACGATATTTTAATGGCTGGCGGACAACCAGAAGGCGGAAAATGGAACTACGATAAAAGCAATCGTAACAAATGGAACAAAAAAGATGAAATTCCGCCGTTTTTAGACTTTAAAAATGAGGTGTCTGATATTGTAAGCCTTATTGACAATAGCAATATAAAAACCTTAGGGAAATTTGAGGAAACTACATTAAGTTATCCAATAAACCGCAAACAAGCGTTGGAGCAACTTAAATATTTTTGCGAGCATTTATTAATTCATTTTGGAACATACCAAGATGCAATGCATACAGAGCAGGAATATTTATTTCATTCGCGATTATCTTTTGCAATGAATGTAAAAGTTATATCACCTAAAGACATTGTAAATACCGTTTTAAACTATTGGCGCAAATATGGCGAAGACATAAATATTAGTCAAGTTGAAGGTTTTATAAGACAAATAATTGGTTGGCGCGAGTATATGCGCGGAATGTATTGGCACTTAATGCCCGATTATAAAAACCTAAATTATTTAAATAATAGTAATATGTTACCTGACTTTTTCTGGACAGGAAAAACAGATATGAATTGCTTAAATAAAAGTATAAACAATTCTTTAGACAATGCCTATGCGCACCACATACAACGTTTAATGATTACTGGTAATTACGCGCTTTTAACACAAATTAATCCCGACGCTATTGATGCGTGGTATTTAGGAATTTACGTAGATGCAGTAGAATGGGTGCAATTACCAAATACCAGAGGTATGAGTCAATTTGCCGATGGCGGTAAAATTGCAACAAAACCCTATGTTTCCAGCGGAAGCTACATTAATAAAATGAGTAATTATTGTGGTGATTGTAAATACAACGTGAAAGAAAAAACAAGTGACGAGGCTTGTCCGTTTAATAGCTTGTATTGGAATTTCTTAGATGATAAACGTGAGCAATTAGAGAGTAATTTCAGAATGAAAATGATGTACAGTTTACTTAACAAAATGAAACCCGAAGCTATTCACGCTATGAAAGTAAAAGCTCAAAATATTATTGAAAACCCTGATGAATATTAGTTATTGTTATATACAATATCTGTTCAAGAGCAATCGATAACTAATATTTATAATAGAAACCAAATTGTCTGGTTGAGCGCAGTCGAAACCTAATTAATGACCTAAAAATTAAATTTAATACATTGAAAAAAGAACAACTTCATATTGTATGGCTAAAACGCGATCTTCGTTTAATTGACAACGAAGCGATTTATAATGCGTTACATTCTGGGCAAAAAGTGCTTTTACTTTATACTTTTGAAGATTTTCTATTAAAAGACAAACATTACAGTCAGCGCCATTGGGATTTTGTAAAACAATCGCTTCAAGATTTAAACGCCTCACTTCTACCCTATAATTCTAAAATTTTAGTGGTTGAAAACGATATTATTTCAACTATAAAAAAACTTCAGGAAACGTACGCGATTACTAATATGTATTCACATCAAGAAACGGGTATTTTAAGTACTTTTAAAAGAGATATCGCTTTCGCTGAATTTTGCCTAACCACTTCAATTGTATGGACCGAAAACGTAAATAATGCCATAGAACGTGGTTTAAGAAATCGAAATACTTGGTTAGAAACTTGGGAACGTTTTATGAATACACCGCTGTTTACTTTTCAACCGAAAGAAAATCAGTTATTATCTATTGAAAAAGTAGTTCAACTTGAAGAAAGTTTTATAACCGTTTCTTTGGAAACCAATCCTAATACCAATTTCCAAAAAGGAGGAAGAACATTAGGCTTAAAATATTTACAAAGTTTCTTTAACGACCGTTATAAGAATTACAGTAACCACATCAGCAAACCTTTGTTAGCACGTAAAAGTTGTAGCCGTATTTCACCATATATAGCTTGGGGAAATTTATCTATTAAAGAAGTGATTAATCAAGCTTATAATTTACGAGAAACAGCGACGTTTAAAAGACCTTTAGATGCTTTTACCTCACGTTTACGTTGGCAAGCCCATTTTATTCAAAAGTTTGAAATGGAACATTTAATGGAATTTAATAGTGTAAATAAAGGCTATCACGATTTACATAAAACGGTCAATTTAGAGTATCAACAAGCTTGGATAGACGGAAAAACCGGTTATCCTTTAGTCGATGCTTGTATGCGTTGTTTAAAAGAAACTGGTTATTTAAATTTTAGAATGCGTGCTTTAACCGTTTCGTTTTTTACGCATAATTTATGGCAACCTTGGCAAGACTTAAGTGAACATTTAGCAAGTTTATTTTTAGATTTTGAGCCTGGTATTCATTATCCACAAATACAAATGCAAGCTGGCGAAACTGGCATTAATATGTTGCGCATTTATAATCCTATAAAAAACAGTATTGAACACGATCCAAATGGCGAATTTATTAAAAAATGGGTGCCAGAATTAGCTCATTTAGAAGCCTCTTTTATTCACGAACCCGCAAAAATGAGTTATTTTGACCAACAATTAACAGGTTTTGTTTTGGGGAAAGATTATCCGTTTCCTATTGTAGATGAAAAAGTGTCACGTAAAAAAGCCAGTGATATTTTATGGCAACATAAAGACAAACCACTTGTTAAACGTGAAGCTTTCAGGATTCTAAGTCGTCATACCTTAAAGGATAGAAACCGATTAATGCGTACCAAATAATTGGGCACAATAATTGCCATTATTAGTATTGTATAATTATTTGTTAATTTTTGTTCAACGATTACATATAATGTTTAAACATTTTATATATTTGATAAATAAAACAATCTAATGCTTATAAACACAACACATAAAAGCAAAGAAAACGAACGACTTTTAAATGACATCGTTGGAAAAGCTTATGGGTTTATAAAAAGCATTAAATTAAAAGGTACAGGATCAAAGCGTATGATTATTGATGAAGTGAGTCCAAACCTTCATTCTATAGTTAACAAAATTGGAGATATTAATTACGGTAATATAGAATTACGTCCCGATGGTATATTAATTCACATAACCAAAGGGCAAAAAAACTTTACGTGGGCCATACCTTTTTATCAATTAGTGATTTATAAAATTAATGGATCAAGTATTCACGCTCAAGGCAAATTTGTTCATTTTAGAGACAACAAAACCTTTAGAGAGAATAAAAGTTTTTTTGATAGATTGTTAGATATTAAAGTAAAATACGACCAACAATATAATTTTACACAACTTGGATAAAACGTTTACAATAGAACAATTGGACCGTATCATTGAGATGGCATGGGAAGACCGCACGCCTTTTGATGCAATTACATTTCAATTTGGAATTAAAGAACAAGAAGTCATAAATTTAATGCGTCGCGAAATGAAAGCAAGTAGTTTCCGTATGTGGCGCAAACGTGTACAAGGACGCAGTACAAAACACAGTAAAAAACGTGTATTTGAAGATGGACGCTTTAAATGTAGCCGACAAAAACAAATCACTCACAATAAAATATCTAAACGATAGATATTCACAACGTGCTTTGCCTCTATTAAGTTAAAGGACAGCAATTAAAAAAGAGTTATATGAAAAACAATCAAACACTGGTAAATGGTCAAAGTTTAAATGGCTTAAGTACAGAAGACATTGGAGACGATCATCTTTACACTGGTTTGGAAACACCAATGAGAGCTGATGCTTTTAAACTTTCGGATGAAGAAAAGAAAGAAAAAATAGCATTACTTTTTGGTGAAATAATGGACGTTATTGGTTTAGACCGCACAGACGATTCATTACAAGGCACACCTAAACGTGTGGCGAAAATGTACATAGATGAAATATTTTCTGGTTTAAACCCTGATAATAAGCCAAAAATTGCTTTATTTGAGAACAAATACGAGTACAACCAAATGCTTGTGGAAAAAAATATCACATTTTATTCCAATTGCGAGCACCATTTTGTACCCATTATTGGTAAGGCACACGTAGCTTATATTTCATCTGGAAAAGTTATAGGATTATCAAAATTAAATAGGATTGTACAATACTATGCTAAGCGTCCGCAGGTACAGGAACGTTTAACAAATCAAATTGCTGAAGATTTAAAAGCGATTTTACAAACTGAAGATGTAGCAGTTATTATTGATGCAAAACACTTATGTGTATCTTCAAGAGGTGTAAAAGATGACACATCGTCTACAGTAACAACGTATTATGGAGGCGCGTTTAATAATGCTTCTAAAATTGTAGAATTACAAAACTATATTAATGGCTAAGAAAGTAGACCTATTAGAACACGCTAACGAATTTGAACACAGAAAACATACGTTTAAAACTACAAGTGATCGAATTTTAGCAGCTCGAGAAGTAAAAGAACTTATTTTAGGTATAAACGAAATGTATAAAGAAAGTAAGGACGCAGAACTTATGGACCTTATGAAGCGTTTAACCGTAATTAAGCAAAAAATAGAAAAACGCTTAAAAGGTAGACCAGACAAGTCTTAACAACCTTTTTTTTAGACTAAATATCATTTAAATTTTATTGTTATGAAAACCATACTAATCGTTGGAGGTAGTAGAGGTATTGGAAATGCCTTGCTTAAAAATCTTTCTACAACACACAAAATAATTAACATTAGTCGCACTACACCACAGCATTTAAATGATAATATTTCCCATTATGGACTAGATGTTTTAGAAGATGAATTACCAGAAATAGAAACTTTAGATAGCATTATTTATTGTCCTGGTAGCATTAATCTAAAACCCATAAAACGCTTAAAAATTGAAGACTTTAAAAACGATTTCAACATTAATGTTATTGGAGCCGTTAAAGTCATCCAAAAATATCAAGCTGTTTTAAAAAACGGTAATAATCCATGTATAATTTTATTTAGTACCGTTGCCGCAAAATTAGGAATGCCATTCCACGCCAGTGTTGCTGCATCTAAAAGTGCCGTTGAAGGTTTAACTAAATCCTTAGGCGCAGAATTTGCTCCAACAATTAGAGTTAACGCCATTGCTCCTACTGTCACAGATACCGATTTAGCTTCAAAGCTATTACGTAACGAGAAAATGGTAGAGAATATGAAGGAACGTCATCCGTTAAAAAAATTCTTATCACCTGTTGAAGTTGCAGATATGGCCGAATTTCTAATTTCTAATAAAGCCTTATCTATTTCAGGGCAAATATTTGAAATGGATTGTGGTATTGTAAGCTTCAAAATATAAGCTTATGAATCCGTTTAAAGCATTTTTTGCCACTTTAGGAACAAAAGAAATTACAGATAAATCTCAAATAACTTCTATTTACGATATTAAAATAAACACGCTACAAGGAAAACCTCTTGATTTTTCAAAATTTAAAGGGAAATACCTATTGATTGTTAATGTCGCTTCAAAATGTGGATTCACACCGCAATACAAAGAATTACAAGACCTTTACGAAACACATAAAGATCAATTAGAGATTATTGGTGTGCCTTGCAATCAGTTTGGAAAACAAGAACCTGGCGATGAAAATACCATTTCAGAATTTTGTGAAGTAAATTATGGTGTTTCATTTACCATTACTGAAAAAGTAGATGTAAAAGGAAACGCACAGCATTTGTTATACCAATGGTTAACGCAAGCCAGAAAAAATGGTGTAAAAAATTCTTCAGTAAAATGGAATTTCCAGAAATATCTGATTAACCCTGAAGGACAATTTGTTGA
>DAISIZ010000022.1:14247-20264 GCA_036821745.1 Aurantibacter sp.
GACTTCTACTACTCGATGACTTCGCCTAAAAGTTCAAAAATCACGAAACATTTAAAATGAAAAAATTACAACTTGTCATATTTTTTTTATTCATCAATTTAGGAAGTTTAGCCTTAGGGTCTTGGTTAATGAATGACGGACCACGAACAGATTGGTACTTCAATTTAAATAGAGCGCCTTGGTCGCCACCAGGTTGGTTATTTGGTGTGGCTTGGACCACAATTATGGTGTGTTTCTCTATTTTATTAGCGGAATTATTCTCGAGAAAAGCATCTAAAAACATTAAAATAGCATTTACGCTTCAAGTGTTTTTAAACATTATGTGGAATTACATTTTCTTTAATCAGCATATGATTTTGTTAGGTTTAATAAATTTAATTCTTCTAACCGTTATTATATATTACATCTTTTTTACAACAAAAGAGGAAGCGCCAAAATACCGTTTTCTACTTCTACCCTATATGATTTGGTCTGTTTTAGCCATATCGCTTAATACTTATATTTTAATTTATAATTAAATGAAGATTTACAGATTACATCAAAAACAGAATTTACCAATTACAAAAGCGCAAGCCTGGGAATTTTTATCAAGTCCAAAAAACTTGAAAACCATTACACCAGACTATATGAGTTTTGACATTCTTTCTGGTGCCGATAGACGAATGTATGCTGGTCAAATTATTCAGTATATCGTGACTCCTATTTCTGGAATTAAAACCAAATGGGTTACAGAAATTACTCACGTTAAAGACAACGAGTATTTTGTAGACGAACAACGTTTTGGACCTTATGCTTTATGGCATCATAAACATTTTATTAAAGAAATAGATGGTGGTGTTGAAATGGAAGATATTATAGATTACAAAGTCCCTTTTGGAATTTTAGGACAATTAGTTCAACCTTTTTTGGTTAAACCAAAATTGGAAGAAATTTTTAAGTATCGCACTAAGAAATTAGAAGAATTATTTGGAAAGATGTAAGCTTATGAAAAATGAAATTACTGTTGATAAAGCAATTAGTAGAGGTCATTTAATTGTAAACGTACCCGTATTAATAACTATCGTTGGAATTCCTGCATTAGGCTTCTATCTTTCTAATCTAAATTTAATCCCAAAATGGGGAATTTCAGTAAGTTTCTTTTTAGGGTTTAGTTTAGCTTGGTTAATTTGGAGTTTTATGATTACTAAGTGGCGCATATGGGCATTTAGTAATGTTAGAAATGTTCACGAACTAAAAAAGAAAGCCATACAGGAAAAGCTCATATGGAACGATGGTAGCAAATTTGAAAAAACCGAAATTAAAACATCAAAAGATAAAAAGCTTTTAAAAGAAATTGCAAAGAAGTTTGAAGAAAAAGATATTTATAAAGAGGATAAATCTTTACCAACTACTACAGAAATTAAACTATCTAAAACAAAAAACACTATAGAATTAATTGTATCTATTCTTATTTTAATTGGAGGTCTATATATGATTTTTGAACAAACTAAAAAAGGATATATCATTGGGACTATATTTATAATAATTGCTATTTATAGCTTTATCAAAGATTTAAGAAAATATTTCAACAATACTGTTCAGCTAAAAATTAATAATAATAATAATAATAATGGAATTGAAACTTTTGAAAATTTATTTTATAGTTGGACAATTATAACTAATGAAGAAGTTATCCAAACTGGATACGGTAAAACTTTAGAATCATTTTTAATTTTTTACCACTACGATAACTTAAAAGAAATCCCAATCAAAGAATTAAACACGACTGATCGAGAATTAGAAAACATAATTAGAACATACCGTATTAGACACGATAAAAGCAATTAAATGAAAGATAGCATTAACATATTCTGGTTTAGACGCGATTTAAGATTAGATGATAACGCAGGTTTATTTCACGCCTTAAATAGTGATTATAACGTCTTACCTATTTTCATTTTTGATACTGAAATTTTAGACAAGCTACCAAAAGATGATGCCAGAGTTACATTTATCTACAATACGCTTCAAAATTTAAAGCAAACTCTTGAAACTAAGCACAATAGTACTTTAGCGATTTATTACGGTAAACCTGAAGATATTTACAAACAGCTTACAGAGCGCTACACCATAAACACGGTATACACCAATCACGATTACGAACCTTACGCAAGAATACGTGATCACGAGATTAAAACATTTTTAAAGTCGAAGTCAATTCAATTTAAAACCTTTAAAGATCAGGTTATTTTTGAACGTGATGATATTACCAAAAAAGACGGTAATCCTTATGTGGTGTACACACCATTTATGAAACAATGGAAAGCTAATTTTACGGGGAATTTGTTAGAGGAATTTAAAACGGAATCTTTATTTCACAATTTAGCTGAAGTAAAACAAGAAAAAAACATCACTTTAAGTGATATGGGCTTTGAAGTTTCTAAACAAGCAATTGAAGCTTATATAGTAACACCAGAGTTAATCCAGACTTACGAAGACACCAGAAATTTCCCTGCTAAAGATAGCACCTCTAAATTAGGACCACATTTACGTTTTGGAACAGTTAGTACGCGTAAAATGGTTAAAAAAGCCATTGCAGAAGAAAACGAAATATTCTGGCAAGAACTAATATGGCGTGAGTTTTTTATGCAGATTTTATGGCATTTCCCAAAAACGCATAAAGAGGCTTTTAAAAGTAAATACGACCGTATAGAATGGCGTAATAATGAAGTTGAATTTAAAGCGTGGTGCGAAGGAAAAACGGGTTATCCGTTTGTAGATGCTGGAATGCGACAACTTAACGCGACTGGTTTTATGCATAACCGCGTACGTATGTTAGTCGGTAGTTTTTTATGCAAGCACTTATTAATAGATTGGCGTTGGGGCGAAGCTTATTTTGCTGAGAAATTACACGATTATGATATGTCAAGTAACGTTGGAAATTGGCAATGGGTTGCTGGTTCTGGAGTTGATGCATCACCATATTTTAGGATATTTAACCCAACCACACAAATTGATAAGTTTGACAAACAACACGAATACATTAAGCATTGGGTTCCAGATTATCAAGAATTAACCTATCCGCAACCTATTGTAGATCATAAAGTTGCCAGAGAACGTTGTCTTAAAGTTTATAAAGAAGCGGTGAGTTAATTTTTTAAAAATCAAATTCCAAAAAACAAAAACTAAATTCCAATCACAACGGAATAATAAAACTAACGTCTATTCGAGTGATTTTCAACTTTAGAAGAAAATTGTATCGAGAAGTGAACTGTGTTAAATTACTATTAACAAAAAAACATAGAATCCAACGTATTAAATAATTAGTTGTAACTTTAAGTACTAAACTTAAATACTAATTATTATGACTACTCAAGATGTTGCTCAAAAATGGCTTAAAATGTGTCGTGAAGGTAAAAATATGGAATGCGTTAATGAACTTTATGCTGAAAATATTGTAAGCCAAGAAATGCCAGGAATTCCAAATGAAATTGTTTCAGGAAAACAAAACGTTATAAATAAAAGTGAACAATGGTATGCTAATGTAGAAGAGTTTCACTCTGCTGAAATTAGTGAACCAATTGTTGCAGGAAAACATTTTACAAGCACAATGAAATTAGATGTGACTTTTAAAAATCAAGGTCGTACAAAAATGGAAGAAGTTTGTGTTTATAAAGTTGAAAATGGACAAATAGTAAACGAACAGTACTTCTACGATATGTAGGATTGCTAAATTCCAAAAAACAAAAATCCCGAATTTCAATTAAATTGAAATTTGGGATTTTTTAATATTACAATTTGAAGTTTTACTTCTTATACACGTTCAATTTTAGCACCAATACGTTGTAAACGCTTTACAATATGTTGGTAACCACGATCAATTTGTTCAATATTGTGAATTGTTGACGTTCCTTTTGCACTTAAAGCAGCAATTAACAATGAAATACCTGCACGAATATCTGGCGATACCATTGTCGTTGCTTTTAATTGCGATTTAAAATCGTGTCCTATAATAGTAGCTCTGTGTGGATCACATAAAATAATTTTTGCCCCCATATCTATTACTTTATCGACAAAGAATAAACGGCTTTCAAACATTTTTTGGTGTACTAATACTTCACCTCTTGCCTGCGTTGCAACCACCAAAATAATACTTAATAAATCTGGTGTAAATCCTGGCCAAGGTGCATCACTAATGGTTAAAATAGAACCATCAATATAGTTTTGTATTTCGTAACCGTCTTTATGTTCTGGAATGTAAATATCGTCTCCTCTACGTTCTAAAGTAATTCCTAATTTTCTAAATACATTTGGAATTTGCCCTAAATCGTCCCAACTAACATTCTTAATGGTTAATTCACTTTTAGTCATTGCGGCTAAACCAATCCACGATCCAATTTCAATCATATCTGGTAACATCGTATGCTCTGTTCCACCTAAAGCATCAACACCTTCAATAGTTAATAAGTTAGAACCAACACCAGAAATTTTAGCGCCCATTCTATTTAACATTTTACATAACTGCTGTAAGTAAGGCTCACAAGCGGCATTGTAAATAGTCGTTGTTCCTTTGGCTAAAACAGCGGCCATAACAATGTTTGCTGTTCCTGTTACCGAAGCTTCATCTAAAAGCATATCTGTACCAACAAGCTCTTCGGCTTCTACACCATAAAAGTACTCTTCACGGTTATAACGAAACTTTGCGCCTAAGTTAATAAAGCCTTCAAAATGAGTATCTAAACGACGACGACCAATTTTATCGCCTCCAGGTTTTGGAATATATCCTTGCCCAAAACGTGCTAATAATGGTCCAACCATCATAATAGAACCACGTAATCCGCTTCCTTCTTTTTTAAATTCGGCAGACTGCATATAATCTAAGTTAATTTCGTCTGCTTGGAATGTATATGAAGAATCGCTAATACGATTAACCTTTACACCTAAGTTTCCTAAAAGTGTAATTAGTTTGTTAATATCAATAATATCAGGAATATTATTAATGGTGACTTGTTCTGGAGTTAAAAGCACAGCACATAAAATTTGTAATGCTTCGTTTTTTGCGCCTTGTGGTTGGATATCTCCTTTTAATTGGTGGCCACCTTCAATTTTAAATGTTCCCATATATAGTAGTTAGTAACGTTTGCGGTTTCTGTTGTTGTTGTTGTTGTTGTTATTATTGTTGTTGTTCTTTTTGTGATAATTCTTCTTATTAGTCGCGTTTAAAGTAGACTGAGAATTATACTTCTTGTTAGACTTCATTAAACGATTTGCATCAGTTAAATCTTCTGTAGAATCTTTAAGATTAATTCTACCGTCAGACAATTCAAATAAATGCTGAAAAATCACTCCATCTTCTACCGTATCTTTATTCCAATTTAAGAAACATTTTTTCATATGATTTGCAATCGTATAAACTAAAGCTTCTTTCATTTCGCCATCATCCCAAGTGTTAGCAACATCAATCATTGTTTTGATGTTGTTTCCGTAGAAACGGTATTTAGGAAAATTTTGTGGATACTCTAAAGGTACTGGTGGTTCGCTTAGCTCTTCTTCCGAAGGCATATCGAAAGGCGAATCGACATCTAAATCGAATTTAGCCATTATGAATAACTGATCCCAAAGCTTGTGCTGAAAATCTGGTACATCACGTAAATGTGGTTGCATATTTCCCATCACCGAAATAATAGCTTTCGCTAATTTATTTCGTTCTTCTTTGCTCTCTTGGGCTTTGGCGTGATTAATCATTTTTTGAATATGTCTTCCATATTCAGGTATAATTAAATGTTCACGTTCGGTGTTATACTCTATAGCGTCTATCAAAATAAAAGTGTAGAAATTAATGTGTGCACGTAGTTATTGTGCTTGTGCAAAATACAAAAAAATTTTAAAGACTTATAACGCCTTCTACTTTTTCTGCAACTTCTTTATATTTAGCAATTACGGCATCAGGATCTTTC
Source organism: Aurantibacter sp. (assembly GCA_036821745.1). Taxonomy (GTDB): domain Bacteria; phylum Bacteroidota; class Bacteroidia; order Flavobacteriales; family Flavobacteriaceae; genus Aurantibacter. Next base: position 20,184 of record DAISIZ010000022.1, read on the forward strand.
ATTTTAACATCTATAGAAAGACTGGTATATTTACCATTAGATGAGGCTTTAGTTGTAATTACCGCACCTAAATTATTAAAT
>DAISIZ010000023.1:0-3059 GCA_036821745.1 Aurantibacter sp.
TAATAATTGCTTTTTTCGATCACTTCTAATTTATAATTATAGATTTTTAAACTTATTTTTTTCACTTTTAATGACATTATTTAAAGTCTAATAACTTTAATTTTTAGGTCTTTTTTCTTTAATAGCGTTTTATTTTTAACCTAAATAAGTGTGTAAATATTTTATTTTTGATTTAAAAAAACCAATTTATTCTAATAAATAAATTGGTTTTAGTATGTAATTATCTCCTTATTTTAAGTCTATATTTATAAGTTTTTTATCTCTTTTTCTACATATGTTCCACGTGGAACAAATAACAATTATCTTCCTAAAAAGACTAATAAAACCGAAATATCACTTGGTGAAACACCACTCACTCTACTCGCTTGTGAGATTGTTACAGGTTGTATTTTATTCAGTTTTTCACGTGCTTCTAGGCTCATAGATCTTAATCCAGAGTAGTTAAAATTAGCAGGTATTTTAATGTTTTCTAAACGCGATAACTTGTCTGCATTTAGCTTTTCTTTGTTAATATAACCTGCATATTTTACCTGAATTTCTGTTTGTTCAAGTACTTCTCTATCTAATTTTTGCTCTTCTAAATAACTATTTACAGATGCTATTTTACCCATATCTTCCATAGTAATATTTGGACGAGCAAACAGTTTAAACATCTTATCTTGTTGTTTCACTAATGCAGAATCTTTACTTTCTAAGATTGGATTTACCTCTTTTGGAGTGACACTAGTATTTTTAAAAAACTGTACAAAGGCATCTGATTTAGAATGCTTTTCTTCCATTCTTTTTAAACGTTCCTCAGATGCTAATCCTAATTCATATCCTTTAGGAGTTAATCTTGCATCCGCATTATCTTGTCTAAGAAGCGTTCTGTACTCTGCACGAGACGTAAACATTCTGTATGGTTCTTCTGTACCTTTTGTGATTAAATCGTCTATTAAAACACCTATATAAGCTTCATCTCTTTTTAGTATAAAAGATTCTCTTTCTCGTACTTTTAAAGCAGCATTTACACCAGCCATTAATCCTTGTGCTCCTGCTTCTTCATAACCAGTTGTTCCGTTTATTTGACCAGCAAAATATAAACCTTCAATCAACTTAGTTTCTAAAGTATGTTTTAATTGTGTTGGTGGAAAATAATCATATTCTATAGCGTAACCTGGTCTCAGAAATTTCACATTTTCAAAACCAACAACACTTTTTAATGCGTTGTATTGAACCTCTTCTGGTAAACTTGTAGAGAATCCATTAATATAATATTCACACGTTTTCCAACCTTCAGGTTCTACAAATAATTGGTGTTTGTTTTTGTCTGCAAAGCGATTAATTTTATCTTCAATAGATGGACAATAACGTGGCCCTAAACTTTTTATTCGTCCGTTAAACATCGGACTTCTTTCAAAACCTTCACGTAATAAATCGTGAACCTTTGTACTGGTATAACTTAAGTGACAAGAACGCTGATGTGTTAATGGTTTTGTACGATCTAAATATGAAAACTTCTCAGGATTGACATCTCCAGGTTGTTCTTTCATTTTAGAGAAATCTAAAGAACGTCCATCAACTCTTGGAGGGGTTCCTGTTTTCATTCTACCTGATTCAAAACCTAATTCTACTAATTGTTCTGTAATACCAGTTGCCGCTTTTTCTCCTGCTCTTCCACCACCAAAGTTTTTATCCCCAATATGAATTAACCCATTAAGAAAAGTTCCATTGGTTAATACTACAGATTTCGCTTTTACTTTAACACCAAGAGAAGTTTGTACACCAACTACTTTATGATTTTCAACTAACAAACCTGCAACCATTTCTTGATAGAAATCTAAGTTTTCAGTTTGCTCTAACATTAATCTCCAATCCTCAGCAAATCGCATTCGATCGCTTTGAACTCTTGGACTCCACATGGCTGGTCCTTTAGATTTATTCAACATCTTAAATTGAATAGCCGACGTATCACTTACAATCCCGCTATAACCACCTAAGGCATCTATCTCACGAACAATTTGACCTTTAGCAATTCCTCCCATTGCAGGATTACAAGACATTTGTGCAATATTCTGTAAGTTCATGGTTACTAATAAAGTTTTAGAACCCATATTAGCAGCGGCGGCAGCCGCTTCACTTCCGGCGTGACCTGCACCAACTACAATTACATCATAGATATCGTTAAACATAATATAAAATCAAAATTGTTCCACGTGGAACATTAATAAATAAGTGTTGAATATTTTTGCAAAGATAGGCTAAAGAAATTATAGCTTTAGTAAGGCTAAGGCTTCGTCTTCTTTGTTACGCATTTGTTTTGCATCTTCATCGGTTTTATCTTTAAAACCACAATAGTGTAAAACACCATGAATTAAAACACGATGTAATTCTTCTTTAAAAGAAACCTTAAAATCTTTAGCATTATCTGCGACACGTTCTATAGAAATATAAATATCGCCTTGTAAGTTATTTCCTACTGAATAATCAAAACTAATAATATCAGTTAAGGTATCATGATTTAAGAAATCGACATTTAATTTATGCAACTGTTGGTCGTCCATAAAAATATAGTTGATTTCATTTAACACACAATCATGTGAAGAAATAACCGCTTTAATCCATGTGCTTAAATTAGCTTCATGTTTAATTTGAAATTCAGTTTCGTAGTTGTAACTAATCATTTTTGTAATTAAAATACTGTTTTACCTTTTGTTTATAAATTGGCTGCAAAGGTAAGTTTTGTTTATTTAAAATTTCAGTGCTATTAAAATACGATTTAGCTTTCTCTAAAGGTTTGATTTGTGTGTTTTCAAAATCCTTTTTATTCGTTTCGCTTTTACGTTTGTTTTCTTCTCCTTGTTGTAAAACTGCTTTTTGTAATTTTAATAACTGATGTTTAATATTTTTCATTTTAGTTAGGGTTTCTTTTGTAATTCCATTATTCAAAATATTAAGTTCTGCTTGCTCCATTTGGCGTAATAAATTAGAAGCATCTCCTTTTTCTTTTAAGCCATCTTTTTCTAAACGCTCATCTAAAGCTTTACGAAGTAATTGTTGTTGTTGGTAAATTTTAAATA